>JBDRRB010000019.1:0-16438 GCA_043825985.1 bacterium
GTGAACGCAACTTGAACCGGATCGCGCTCGAACTGTACCGCGAATTTTGTGGTGATGCTTAAATAGGTGTCATCCCGGAATCCGAGCCGTGTCCTCTACTTTTGTCATCCCGGAATCCGAGCCGAGCGAGGATATCCGGGATCCAGAATCAAAGCGATCGATCGTGAATTCAGGATCCGCCTCCGGCGGATAAATCTTCCCTTCAAGCTCAGGGTCGTCCGGGATGACAGCCTTTATTATCTGTCATTGCGAGCGAACGCCCGCCTTGTTGGCAGGTGGACAGTGAGCGTGGCAATCTCGTTCGTAGTTTGGATACTACGGAATTGTGACGGTCGGCCTACGGCCTCCCTCGCAATGACAGAAGTTTGGACGGTCCGTTTTTTCCGCGGCGGCGTGCGCCGGAGGCCCGGCCGGCCTGATGGCAAGAAGGCCGTCCGTCAGGACAAATACCAAGCGTAAGCGCGCCTACTGCACCCGGCCCTTGCCCGCGCCGTAGGCGTCGTCGGCGAGCGAAGTGGTGAGCGGTGGCTGCGACAGGGTGAACTTCTCGTCGATGTCCCGGTCCGTCGCCTCGAGCACGGACGCGTCGACCAGCGTCGGGACGCGGTCGCGCTGGGCCTCGGTCGGGACGATCGTGACGTCGAACCAGACCGTCACCTGGCCGACCGTCTTGGGCAGCCAGTTCAGCCGCCAGGTCAGCTTCCGTTCGGCCGCGTCATAGCTGACCTCGCCGGCGCTGGCCTGCGAGCTTCCGGTCCAGGTCACGTTCTCCGGCAGGCTGGCCGAAAGCTTGAGGTCGGTCAGGTCATGGAACGAGTTGGTCAGCGTCCAGGCGACCCGGTAGGTGGTGGGCTGGCCGACCTCCGGCGGCAGCAGTCCCGACCCGACCGGCACGCCCTCGTCGTCGTAGAACCGGGCGGACGCCGTGAGCGCCGTGTCGCTCAGCATCTTGGCCGTGATCGGCTGGGACTTGGCGAGCTTGTTCACCACGTCGCCGTCGATCGACTTCACTTCCGTTTCGACCCATCCCGACACCGACCAGCTGCCCGATTCGGACGGCGGCTGGGCCGAGAGGGGAACGGAGAACTCGATCACGCCCTCCTCGCCGGCCTCGATCCGCGCCAGCGACGGGATCTGCTTCGACGTCCAGGTGATGCGGCCGTCGCGGAGCTGTCCGTCGGCCTCGTCCTCGAGGTCGTTCCAGGAGATCAGTCCGCCCTCCGGCGTGGACTTGAGCTGCACCGAGAGCTTCACGTTGCCCAGGCTGGCCTCGCCGGTGTTGCGGTAGCTGACCGAATAGCGCAGCCGGTCTCCCAGCCGGACCGCCTGGTCGTCGCCGTGGCCGTTCAGGACCATGGCCGCCACGAGCTCGCCCTGCAGCACCTCGACGGTCATCGGCGTCTCGGACTGCGGCACGAAGTTCTCGTTCGGGTCGGTGTAGCCGGCGGCGGCGGTGACGGTCAGCCCGCCGTGCGCCTCGGAGGCGAACGTGCCGACCACCTTGACCGATCCGGTGCCGAACGGTTCGGCCGTTCCCAGCCGCCATTCGGTCATCGTGTCGTCGCTGGCCGACGGTTCGGCGGATTCGGGAATGAACTCCGGCGGATAGGACACCCTGATCGCCGCGTTGTCGATGCGCCGTTCCGATCCGTTGCGGTAGCTGAACGTCAGTTCGGTCCGGTCTCCGGGCAGCGCCCTCTCCGGTCCGGCGGCCTCTATTTCCAGGACGGAACCGGAGACGGTGACGCCGCGCGTCGTGACCTTCTGGAACTCCGAGCTGAAGTTGGCCGGACGGTAGGTGATTATCGCCTGGATGTCGTGCTGGCGGTCGAGCGGGGAGAGCAGCGACCCGTTGACCTCCATCTCGCCTTCGCCCCACGGTGGCAGCGACCCGATCCGGTAGATGTTTCCTTCCTCGAGCGACGGCACGGACGACGTGGTCTCGAAGCCGTTCGGCAGGCGCAGCTCCAGGACGGCCGTTCCGAGCGGGACGTCGGAGGTGTTCTTGTAGCGGACGGTGAAGGACATGTCCTGTCCGCTTTCGATCTGGTCCGGCGCGTCGATTGACAGGATGACCTGCTCGCCGGTGAAGCCCGGTCCGGTCCGGCCGAACATCAGCAGGCCGATCCAGGCGACCGAGGCCACGACGGCGGTGAAGATCAGCAGGCCGATCAGGATCTTCTTCGGCGTGGAGTGGCGGACCCTCTCCAGGCGCGACATGTCCGGATCGTCGTCGGATCCGGCGTCGAAGTAGATGTCGGTCAGCTCCTTCTCGATTTCGGCGCCCTCGGCCGGCGTGATCTGGCCGATCAGGTCGGGCGGCAGGGTCTCGCCGTCGTCCTCGTCCTCATCGGCGTCGTCCGACGGACCGTCCGGTTCGGGCGATATCGCGGCCGGAATTTCGGCCGCAGTCAGCTCCGTCGGTTCCTCGGTCGGGGCGTTTTCCTCGGTCGGCAAGATCAGGTCGGGCTTCTCGGCCCTCTTCTTCTTGCCGGTCCGCGGTTCGGGCTTCTTCTTGCCGCGGGGCCTCTTCGGCCGGGACGCCTTCAACTCGCCGGCGGCCGACTTGGGCTTCCGTTTCTTTTCCTCCTTCTTGGCCATAGGTTGTCTCGTTCGCTAACGGATCGGCATCTCTCCCGTGACGCCGAAGAACAGGTCATGCGAAAGCGTGTCCGTCGCCACCTCGCGTCCGCGCTCGTCGGTCTGGTGGTCGGGCGAGGACCAGACGACGGCATATCCGCGGGGCAGGTCGACCGAGGAGATGACCTCGGCCGGGACGGTGCCGGACTGCCTCTGGACCAGCAGCGAGTAGTTCAGGCTGCGGTTCGAGCTGCCGCTGGTCAGCCGGGTGTAGAGCGAGGAGATCAGGCTGGTGTTCGGTCCGCGCCGCTCGACCGTGCCCGGAGGGAGCTGGTAGGTAATCGTGACCTCGCCGGTCTGTCCCGGGTCGATCTGCACCCAGTTGGCGAAGACGGTATTGCCGGCCTCGACCGAGGTGCGGGTGCCGGAGCGGCGGTCGATGGTCTCGGAGGACTCGTGCTGGGCCAGTTCCGGGTCAGGCAGGTACTCCGGGTCCGGCAGCTTGAACAGCTTTGGGTCGGGCGCCTCGAATCCGCTGGCCTCGACCAGCGTGCTGCCGAGCGGGACGTAGATCCTCAGGTAGTCGACGTTCCTCACTCCGGTGAACTGCGCGCCCTTCTCGCCGTGATGGGTCCGGCTGACGGTGAGCGTGACCAGCGCCGAACCGTCGGCCAGCACCTTGGCGTCATGGCGGATTCGCTCGCTCATGACCGCGTCGGTCTTCTGTCCGGCGATGTTGGTGTGCACGACCTGCAGGTAGTCTCCGGGGGACGTCCTGATCTCTCCCGACCAGCCCAGCTGGACCGCGCGGTTCTGGAGGTCCGGGTCGCCGAACCACATCTGGATGTCGCGCTCGGAGAGCGATGAGTTGACTGCCTCGGCCAGCGGCAGGTAGCTGTCGCGTCCGGAGCCCATCACCCGCTCGAGCACTATCGGGGCCAGGTCGGAGATGATCTGCTTGGGCCGGTTGGTCTCGCGGTCGTAGTCGATCTCGACCTCGCGTTGGGTCTCGGCCATGAAGTTGTCGGCGGTCAGCGCGACCTCGTACTCCGGCATCTCGACCGGACCGACCACCTCGAGAAGGCGCTCCATGACCCGGGCGTTGATCGCGATCACGCCGTCCACGGTCGGTCCGCCGCTCTTCTCGTAGAACCAGGCCAGGCGTCGGGCCGAATCGGGGAAGTCCGGCGACCAGTTGGCGTCCTGGAACTGCCAGTGCGGATTGATGAGGCGCAGCGGGCGGGGCGCGATCAGCCTCTCGGTGAGCGATCCCTGCAGGTCATATGATCCGCCGCCGGGAATCTCGAGGTTGGTGATCTCGCCGCGGTCGACGTCGAGCAGCGCGAAGCTGCCGATGAAGCCGCCGGTCGCGCGCAGTTCGGAGTCGTTCTGGAACACCAGCAGGTAGCGCTTCGGCTGCTCGGATCCGAGCATCAGCGCCAGGAACCCGGAGACGCGGGTGATCTGGTCCATGCCGTCGACCAGCCGCGGCAGTTCTGACTTGGCGCGGTCCAGCGTGCCCCGGTACTCGATCGGCAGCGAGTCGGCGGACATGAGCTCGATCGCCTCGGTGGCGCGCGTCAGGTGCGGCATCGCCCGGGCGAACTGGATTTCCAGGCCGCGCAGCTTCTCGGACGGGGTCACGTCGGACTCGAGCGTCTTGAGTCCGGAGGCCAGCCGCTGCCCGCCGGTCGACAGCTGTTCGCCGGCGACGAGCATCAGTCCGGCCGTCGAAAGGTCGCTCGACGGGACCACCGATCCGGCGGCGGTCAGGATCACCGACAGCGCGCCGAGCCGGTCCTTCAGCCGGGCGAAGTGGTCGCTGGCCGAGCCGAAGGCCGCCTGCAGGCCGGCCAGGTCGCTGGTCTGGGCCGCTTCCTGCGCCTGCTTCAGGCTGGCCATCGCCAGCAGTCCCTCGCTCATGGCGTCGGACTTGACCTGGCTGATCGACTGGTAGGATCGATATGCCCCGAACGGCAGCAGCACGGCCAGCGCGATCGACGCCACTGCCCAGGCCGGCGCCAGACGCAGTCGGGGGAGGGCGATCGGGGACGGCAGCAGCCGGCCGAGGTTCGGCTTGGGGAGGCGAACTACCGGCATCGTGGGCAGCCTGAGCTTGGGGTGCGCGACGACGTCCGGCGTCGCTTCGTCGGAAACCGCATCGTCGTCGACGTCCTCGACCAGCAAGTCGACCGAAAGGGTCTGCCGGTTCGGTTCGGTCGTCGGCGTCTCGGTCCTGGTCCGGCGTTCCGGCAGCAGCGACAGGACCGGTCGGACGGTCATTCGGTAGGCCAGGACGGCCATGGTCTGCACCAGCGCGACTGCGGTCAGTTCGGCCATCGGATGCTCGCTAAGGAACCGCCGGAAGGTGATGGCTACGGCATTGGCCAGCGATACCGCCTCCTTGGGCGGCAGGTCCTTCCAGCCGCGGGGACGGACGGAAACCGAACGGTGGCGCATCTCCTTCAGGTGGATGCGCTCGTCGAGCATCATCTGCCATCGGTGGGGCAGGCGGCGGGTCGGCTTCGGCGTCGCGGTCCGGACCGGCTTCTGCTCCGGCTCCGGTTCCGACGTCGGCGGCTTGAGGTCGAGCACGAACGGGGAGACATGACGCTCCTGAACCGGACGCTGCCCGGGTTTGGGCTGCAGCCAGTCGCGCAGTGCCGCGTCGTCGGCGGCCGTCTCGTCTTTTACGGTGTGGTGGCCCATCTTCTAGGTTAGCTTCGTTGGTAGGCTTCGAGTGTCTTGACGGCGGTGTCGCGCCAGCTGAAGCGGGCGAACTGGATCCGTCCGGATTCGATCAGTCGGCGTCGGAGGCCCTCGTCGTCGGCGATTCGGCCCATGGCCGCGGCGATCGCGTCGGCATCCTCCGGATCGAAGAACATCGCCGCCTGTCCCAGTATCTCGGGCAGGCAGGAACGGTCCGAAGAGATGACCGGCACGCCGTTGGCCATGGCCTCGAGCGGCGGTATGCCGAATCCCTCGTACAGCGACGGAAAGGCGTAGAACGACGCGTTGCGGTAGAGGTCGGCCAGCTGCTCGTCGCTGGCCCAGCCGAAGAAGGTCACGTTCTCGTCCAGTCCGCGGGCGACGGTCTCTTCCTTGAGCCGGCAGTAGAAGTAGTCCTCTCCGCCGACGAGCGTCAGTCCGTAGTCCTCATGTCCGCGCTTCCGGAAGAGGTCGAAGGCGCGGATCAGAGTCTCCAGGTTCTTGTGCGGGTAGGCGCTGCCGACGTACAGGGCGTAAGGCCTTTCCTGCGGCGAACTCTTCTTTTTTTCGGTGCGGTCGCCGGACGCCAGCCGGTCGGAACAGGCGCAGTGGGTGACGACGACGGTCTTTTGGTTTGTCTTCGGGAAGGTCTTCCGGATGTCGTCCCGGGTGCTGTCGGAAACGGTCAGGATCGTCCTGGCCCGGTTCAGCGCGCTGCCGATGGTCAGGCGGTAGGCCAGGAATTTCAGCCGATACAGGAGCGGGTTGAGGGTGGTGGCGCGGACGGTCGGGTAGCGCAGCAGGATCAGGTCGTGGACGGTGACCAGGAACGGGCGGCGGTACAGCAGCGGGACGTTGAAGTGCGTGAAGTGCATCAGGTCCAGTCGGAAGCGGCGCAGGAAAAGCGGAAAGAGGATCTGCTCCCGGAGTGAGTACCAGCGGTATTCGGCCCGGACCTTGCGGAAGTTGGGCGCGGCCGGATCGTACTGGTCGAAGTTGTCGCTCCGGAGGAATACGACGTATTCGTTGCGGTCGTCGATCTTCTCCAGCTCGGCAATCAGTTCGCTGACATACCTTCCCAGGCCCTTGCTGGCCGTCCCGTAGAAGCGCGCGTCAATGCCGATTTTCATGGTTGCGGTTCGCTGTTACGGCCGTCGTGAACATGGTGTGCGGCAGCGCCGAATGTCTCCCGCATATTATAGCAGAAGGCGTGTCGGGAATTAAGCGGGAACTGGGGCCCGGTGAACATCAAAATTTTTCAGTGCCTTGTATTCCGTTTCGGATTGGGTATGCTGAACTTAGTGGCATGCATGACTCGAGGTAATCCGGCTTCAAGGTTATGCAGAACGAAAGGCTCTACCGGAAATATCTTTCCGGACGTCACTGGGACGCCTACCCGACGTCCTACTCCCAGAGGTTCGCTGACTTTCTGCTGTCAAACGGATTTTCCGGCCGGCTGGTCGACCTGGGCTGCGGCAGCGGTTCGGACGTGCACGTCTTTTTTCGGCGGGGGATCGACGTCCTGGGCATTGACCTGTCCGAGGACGAGATCGCCCGGGCCCGGTCAAGGCATCCGCACTGTCGGTTCGAGGTCGGCGACGTCGAGCGGATGTCCCTCGAGGACCGCAGCGTGGGGGCGCTGTTCATGATCAACGTGGTCCACTACCTGAACCAGAGGAAGGCCCTCCGGGAGGCCTATCGGATACTCCGTCCCGGCGGATTTTTCCTGGTCCATTTCAACACGCTGATCGCGGACCGGACCGGCCGGATTGACTATGCCCAGGGACTGCCGGAGATACTCAGCCTGGTCAGGGACTTCGAGATCGTGCAGAAGAACCCGTTCATGCGGGTCGACCTGAGTCCGATCATCCACACGCATTCGATTTTGGAGCTGGTCCTGAGAAAGCCGGTCGAGACGGCCTGAAGGGTATGGCAATCAGAAAACCGCCGGAGGGCGGTCTTTTTTTGCTATGGCAGCGATTCGGTTAGGGCCTTTTCCAGCTTTCGTCCGCTCTCCTCCCAGCCGAAGTCTCTGGCCCGGAGCGGTCCGGCGCGGCGCAGGCGGTCGGTCAGCTGCCGGTCGTGCAGCACGGCCCCGATCGCCCAGGACAGTTCGGCCTCCCGTTCCGGATTCACGAGCAGACCGGCGTCGCCAACAACTTCGGGTAGGGAAGTGGTGCTGCTCGCGATGACCGGCGTGCCGCAGGCCAACGCCTCGAGCGCCGGCATACCGAAGCCTTCGTAGTGCGACGGGTAGGCGAAACCGGCCGCAGCCGCGTAGAGTGCCGGCTTGTCGGCCTCGTCGATATAGCCCAGGAAACGGATGCGGTCCTTCTTGACCGCGTCTTTTGCCGTCCGAAAGATTCGTCCGTCGAGCCATCCCCGGCCGCCGGCCAGGATCAGCCAGGCGTCGTCGGTCTCGGCCCGGTCGAAGGCTCGGATCAGGCCGTCGACGTTCTTGCGCGGCTCGAGCGTGGCCAGGAACAGGATGAATCTCTCCGGCAGTCGGTACCGGCTTCGGATCGGGTCCAGCTCGGATTCGGTTCGGGGGCGGTAGAGCTCGGCATCCACGCCCGGCGTGACGACGCTGATCTTTTTCGGGTCGAGGTCGAACCGTTCCAGCAGGTCTTCTCGGGTATGTTCGGAGGCGGCGATCACGCCGGCTGCCCTCTCGAGTGCCCGCTTCAGGTTCAGCTGCCGCTGGCGCAGGCGGTGGCGCAGCGAGAACATCTCCGGATGGTGGAGCGAGGCCAGATCATGGACCGTCAGCACGTACGGTCGGTTCGTCGGGAAGTAGTTGAGGTCGGGCAGGTAGGCCAGGTCGAAGTCTCCGGCCAGGGATTCGATTCGCGGCCGACCGGTCCAGGCGAAGGACTGGTTGAGCAGACGGTTGGGGTAGCGGAAGAGGTGGTGCGAGATCCGGTCGCCCTCCGGCGGTACGTCGGCCGGAAACGGGAAGCGCGACGAATTGCAAAAGAGCGCCAGCTCGTGCGCTCCCTGTCGGCTCAGTTGTCGCAGCAGCCGCAGGGCGTAGAGCGGGATGCCGGAGCGCTGCGGGCTGAGCAGCGGTCGGATGTCGAAGAGGATCCTCATGGCCTTCCGCCGGTCATCGCCGGCTCGCGCCAGGCGACCTGCCGGAGACCGGCCTCGACCGCGGACTTTCGGTCCTGCTCCTGCCGGGCCTCGCGGACGTAGGACTTGATCTGCCGGCGGAAGATCTCGACGTCGAACCTCTCGGCATGGCGGCGGATGGCGGCCGGATCGAACCTTTCCGGCTCGAAGCGAATGACACAGTTGGCCAGCTCCTCCCACGACTGCTCCTCGATGAACGTTCCGGTCGTGCCCTCGGCCACCGTCTCGAGCGCGCCGCCGCGGCGATAGGCGATGACCGGCCGGCCGGCGGCCATCGACTCGACCGCGGTGATGCCGAAGTCCTCCTCCTGCGGGTGCAGGTAGGCAACGGCCCGGGCGTAGAGTTCGGCTTTCTGCCGGTCGGTGACGCGCCCCAGGAACTCGACGTTGCGGTTGGCCATGCGGCGCAGCCGGTCGAATTCCGGCCCGGTGCCGAATATCTTGAGCGGTATGCCCATCTTGTTGAAGGCCCGGACCGCGATGTCGTAGCGCTTGTAAGCCACCAGCCGTCCGCCGGCCAGGTAGTAGCCGTCCGTCCGCGGCGCGATCGAGAAGTTGGCCGTGTCGACCGGCGGATAGATGATGTCGCTGTCGCGCCGGTAGTACTTGGCGATGCGGCGGCGCACGGTCTGCGAGTTGGCGATGAAGCGGTCAACCCGGTCGGCCGCCACCCGGTCCCAGGAGCGTACGCCTGAAAGCAGCATCGGCATCATCGAGCGGACCGGCTTGGGCAGCCCGACCTCGTCGACGTAGGAATGAGTGTCTGACCAGAGGTAGCGGGTCGGCGTGTGGCAGTAGCAGACATGCAGCGTCTCCGGACCGGTGATCACTCCCTTGGCGAAGGCCGAAGTGCTCGACAGGACGACATCGAAGCCGCTGAGGTCGTGCCTTTCCGTCGCCGCCGGCATGAGCGGCATCAGCCACTTGTAGCGCCGGCCGGAGAAGGGGATTCGCTGCAGGAACGATGTCCTGACGTTGTGCCTGAGCTGTCCGCCGAACTGCTTCGGGTCGTGCAGCAGCGCGAAGATCGGCGCCTTGGGCCAGACGTCGCGAAAGGCCTGGAGCACGCGCTCGGCGCCTCCGTTTTGGATCAGGTAGTCGTGGACGAGGGCGATGCGCATATGACTCTAGCCGCCGTCACGCCCGAACAGAACCACGAAAGGCGTCTTAAGCAGGATGGACAGGTCGAGCCAGGGCGACCAGTTCTCGATGTAGTAGGTGTCGAGGCGGATTTCGTCCTCGAACGACAGGTCGGCCCGGCCCGAGACCTGGGCCAGTCCGGTGATGCCGGGCTTGACGGTGAAGACGCGCCGGTGGTGCTCCTCGTACTTGGCGACCTCCTCCGGCAGGTGCGGCCTCGGCCCGACCAGCGACATGTCGCCCTTCAGTACCAGGAACAGCTCCGGCAGCTCGTCGATCGAGAACTTGCGGATGAAGCGGCCGACGCGCGTGACGCGCGGGTCGTTCTTGATCTTGACCAGCGGTCCGCCCTCGCGGGTGTTTTGTTCGGCCAGCTCGTTGTAGCGCATGAAATGGGTGTCAGCCTGCATGGACCGGAACTTGATGTAGCGGAAGGGATGTCCGTTTTCGCCGATGCGGTTGACCGGCGTGCCGTCCGGCAGCCGCGAGAAGAAGACCGTGCCCTTGGAGTCGAGCTTGATGGCGATGGCCGTGACCAGCAGGATCGGCGAGATCAGCACCAGCAGGATGGCCGAGACGATGACGTCGAAGGTCCGCTTGAAGATGCGGCCCCAGCCGTCGAGTCGGGTGCTGTGTATCTCGACTACCGGCAGTCCGGCGATGTCGCCGATCTCCACGCCGCGGACTTGGGTGGCCAGCAGGTCGGCAGTGTAGCGGAAGCCCAGCTGCCGCGAGCGGGCGAAGGCCAGAAGCCGGGACAGCTCGTTTCGGTCGGTGCCCGAACCGACGGCGATGATCTCGTCCAGCTGTCCGGCCCGGGCCAGTCGGTCGAGTCTGCCCCCGGCCTTTTCGTCGAAGGTGTCGGCGGCAGCGACCACCTTGAAGCCGAGCACCGGAAAGCGGCGGAAGGTCGACTCTAGGGTTTCGGCCGAGCGGCCGTCGTCGTAGACTATCGCCACCCGATGCACGCCGACGCCGTACTTCAGGAGGAGACGCTGCAGCAGCCGGACGATGATCCGACCCGTTCCGACGAAGATGATCGCCAGGGCCCAGACCGCCAGGGCGATGAAGCGGGACTCGAACAGCTCGCGCCGGAAAAAGATCAGGATGATCGCCGCCATCATGGCTGTTGACGAGGCCAGGAAAATGCGGGTCAGCTCGATGCGCAGACGACGCGGGCTGGTTACGCTGTACAGGCCGGCGAAGGAGAAGAACAGGACGAAGGCCGCCGCCAGGACGATCGAGCCCAACAGGTATTCGTTCTGGGGAATCGTCTGGACAGCCGGGCGCCAGTCGGCCAGCCAACTGTAGCGCAGGTTGTAGGCGGTGGCGGAAGCCGCCAGCACGAGCAGGAAGTCGATCGGCACGAGGGCCACGGTAAAGGCCAGTTCCGTCCTCTTCATAGTCGGATGTTGCGTTATTTAGGCGGCTTTATTCTATCCGGGAATCATACTGGAGGCAATCGGTTTTTGCTTGCCGCCAGATGGCCGACACGGCTGCCCGGACCTTGACCGACGGGGCTTTTTCGTGTATGTTTGACCGGTCCCGCAAGGGATCGACGGTCAGCCGGATGGTCGCCTCGGCCACAAAACCAAGGTCGGGGAGGAAAGTCCGAGCACCCCTCGTGCGGCAACGCCGAGGAAGTGGGCAGTCGCTAACGGCGACCGGGAGTAAGGTCGGACGGGCGTTTCTCCTAGGAAACTGGAGAAGGTTCTGTCTTCCCCAAGCCCAGGGAAAGTGAAACAGAAAACACACCGCCACAGCCTTCGGGCGAGGTCCGCGCAAGCGGCGTGGCAAGGTTGAAATCGTGGGGTAAGAGCCCACGCGGGACTGCCGTGTGAGCGGCGCCGTGGAAAACCCTGCCCGGTGCAAGAGCAAGTTTGGTAGCTCGCTAGAGGCCGTGAGCAATTACGGTCCCAGATAGATGGCCATCCGTCGTTCGGGGCGCTTCTTGCGTCTCGTCCGGCGACAGAACTCGGCTTATAGGCTGACCGCCAACAAAAACACCCCTCAATCGAGGGGTGTTTTTGTTGCAGCCTTCAGATCGGGCGTCCTGCACCTGGCTTCCCTCGCTCCTAACTCACCGTACCTATTCAATACGGCTCGTTTCGTCGCTCGGTCCAAACAGGCGCATGACATCCCGTCTGAAGGCTGCTGCTGTCTCAAGGTTTTCGAGTGATTTATCTATCGGTACCAGGTACCTAGGTACCTGGTACTAAGGGGACAGGTGACGAAATTTCACACTGTCGTGGTGGAATCCGAGCCGGGCGAGGATATCCGGGACTTAGGAGAGTTCACGGCCGAATCGTGGATCCCGGATCTCCTGCCTTACGGCAGTCGTCCGGAATGACACGGTGGGTGTCTGATCATCCCAAAAACGTTATTTCCGACTGAATACTGTTTACCTCTGTTTATCGGTGTCATCGCGAGGGAGCGGAGCGACCGCGGCGATCCCGTCGAGCTTTGTAATATGGGCGGGATTGCCGCCCACCTTCGCCAAGGCTACGGTGGGCAGGCGGTCAGTCACTTCGCTCCTTCCCTCGCAATGACAACTACTTATGTCATTCTCGGGCTTGGCCCGAGAATCCACGGCAACGATCGTGGATTCTCGCCGAAGCCTGTCCCTGTGAAGGCGAGGGCGCGAATGACATGATTTGAGGGGGTGGGGGGTAAGAACAACATTCTGCAACAACAAAAAATCTTCCATAACCAGAAGCCCCGCGTGTAAGACGCGGGGCTGGACGTGATCGGCTAGATGGCGGCAGCAGGCGCTACAGCAGGTGGATCAGTATGTCGACTTGGGAGTTGAAGTGACCTTTTCTCTCTATCTCCTTGAGCTTTCCGGATCTGACCAGATCAAGAAGTTCCTTCTTGCAGTGGACGACCTCCGGCGTCTCTGGTGCCTTCTTTATCTTTTTGGCCAGTCTAGCCCTACCCAGATGTCGTGGTGCGGAGTGTATTCGTCCTGTGGGTTCTGCAGGAGTTCGTCTATCTTTGATTGAACAATATTTCGGGTGGCATCCAGAGACTCGGCTGCAGCGGCGGCCTCGGTTGGCGTTTCCGGCGGCGTCTCGGCTGCCTCCTTTCGTGCCCGGTCGGCTGCCTCCTCTCCGTCGGCTAATATTTTCTGAATTGACTTGAGCAGCCCGAGCGGCTGGGCCGGCTCTCCCGGATGGACATCGGGTGGAGTTTTCCAATAATCGTATTTGAGTACCCTCAGCCGTGCATTGAGCTGATCCATCTTGTCCGCCATTTCCTGGATCTTCATGAACGTCGCCCGGTACGGCTGGGACTTCAGTCCGCCAATGGATTCGGCGACCGACCGGAGTATCTTCGCCTCATGCCCGATCGCCTCGTGGATGTTCAGGCTCAGGATCAGGTCGGGGTCGTTCTTCTCCGGCTCCTTGTGATGAAATTCTTTTCTCTTTCCGGTAAGTCCCTCCATCCTTCCCATGAGCCGTTCCAGTTCCGGTATCTCGAAGTCCCGGCAGACATTCAGGATCGCCGACCGCAGCTCCCAGGCTTCGGGCGAATCGTTGCCTCTCAGATTGAATAGGGTCGAATTGATTGCGCCGGAGAAGATTCGGTTTTCCGGCGGTGTCTCGCCGTCGAGGGTATCGGAGAGCCGGTAGTCTTCGTTTTGGGGCTGGTCGGCATTCCAGGGATGATTCCTGCGGCTGTTGTCTCGCAGCCCCTCCAGTATTTCCGTCATCAGTTCCCGCCGGACAGCCGTCCGCTCGATCTCCTCGGGCGAGTAGGGGGCCTCTCGATATTCTTGTCGGTACGGCATGTGGTTTTGTGGTTGGGTGTTGAGTCTGATTCCAAAACCATAAATTATTTTTTGCGAAACCAGAAGCCCCGCGTGTAAGACGCGGGGCTGAAAGGTGGGTTTTGATTGGCGGGACCGGCCGTGGGTGGCCGGCTGTTGAGGGAGGCTAGAGGATGGGGGCGGCGGCGGGGTCGGTCCAGATCCGCACGAGGTGGCTCTGGCCGACCGACCGGACGGTCACGATCGACTCGGCCACGGCCGGGACGACCGTGAACGCCGAGTCGCGCCACGAGGCCGAAGACTCGTCCTCTTCCACGGGGGTGTACACGGTGTACACCACTTCGCAGAAGGAGGCTCCCTCCGGACAGCTCACCTGCGCGTTGTACGCGCGGGCGATCTGCTCGAGCCGGGCCCGGGCGTCGCCGGAGGGGCGCGCCTCGACCTCGGCGTCGGCCGGGGCGTCGGCCTGGGCCATCTCGAGCGCCGAATTGGCGTCGATCTGGCCATTGTGGACGGCGCAGCCGCTGCCGGTGATGGCAGCGAGGCTGGCGATCACGAGGAGGGCGATAACGGCGATGATGGCCTTGAGGCCGTCCAGAGTTGACTGACTAATCATGTCTTTTCTCCTTGGGGGCCACATTGCCCCCGCCCGTGTTTCTCTGTCTCTCAACTTTTAAGGGCCAATGTTGCTTCCTTGTGTTTGGCCCTGTTCCGGCGGGATCTCTCTTTAGGAGTTCCGGTCAGAACAGGACCAAGTCTTTCACTGCAACAGAGCATCATAACACAGATCTGCAATCTTGTCAAGTCTCTCCTGTCACTATCTAGATAAATCTGCTAAAATAAGCCACAGTCTTTGTAACAATATGTCGGATATAATAATCAAAACGGGATTGCCGCCCACCTTCGCCAAGGCTACGGTGGGCAGGCGGTCAGTCACTTCGCTCCTTCCCCCGCAATGACAACTACTTATGTCATTCTCGGGCTTGACCCGAGAATCCACGGTATCGATCGTGGATTCCCGCCGGAGCCTGCCCTCGCGAAGGCGGGGGCGGGAATGACATGGGTGACTGGATCCCGGATAGCCCTCGCTGACCTGCCTGCCGGCAGGCAGGCGCTCGGTCTTCCGGGATGACAATAAAGAAGATTTCTATGCCTTTCTCTAGGGCAATCAAAAACCACCCGATCTGTAATCGGGTGGCTTCTTATGTCCTGAATAGGGGACCGGAGGAGGCCTATCTCAGGTTCAGGCCGATGGTCTCGCGGACCTGTTCCATGGTCTGGCGGGCCGTTTCGCGGGCTCGGGCCGCTCCGGCGGCGAAGATCTCGCGGACCCGGTTCGGGTTGGTCTCCAGTTCAGCCTTCCTCTTCCGGAACTCGGCGAACCGTTCGGCGATTCGTTCGGCCAGAAGCGGCTTCAGCTCGCCGTACCTGATCGGCTGGCTGTCGACGAACCTTTGGGCCTCTCCCTCGTGTCCGAACAGCCGCAGCATCTCGATCAGGTTCCAGGCTCCGGCCTGACCGCGCAGCGCCTCGTCCGGCTCGCCGGCCTGGTCGGCCAGCTTTTCCTCCAACTGGGCCTCAGTCAGGTGCAGCTCACCGCTGGTCTCGCTGACCGCGCCCTTGATCTTCTTTAGGATCACTTCCGGCTCGTCAGACAGCGCCACGTAGGACTTCTCGCCAAGGGACTTGGACATCTTCTTGAGCGGATCGGTGAGCGACCGCAGCTTGGGCGTGTCCGAGAGCAGCGGCTTCGGTTCGGAGAAGAACTCCACGCCGTACTTGCGGTTGTAGAAGCGGGCGATGTCGCGGGTCAGCTCGACGTGCTGGACCTGATCGCGTCCGACCGGAACCGCCTCGCCGCGATGGATCAGTATGTCCGCCGCCTGCAGTACCGGATAGTCGAGCAGCCCCAGGTTGACGTTGCGGTCCTGCTGTCCCGACTTGTCCTTGAACTGGGTCATGCGCTCCAGGAAGGACAGGGGAGTGAGCGTGTTGAGCACCCAGCACAGCTCGGTGTGTTCGGGGACTTCCGACTGGAGGAAGAGCGTGCACTTGTCCGGGTCGAGGCCGATGGCCAGCAGTTCGGTCATGGTTTCCATGATCTGCCGCCGCTTGTCCCGCGGGTCGTAGTCGCCGGACAGGGAATGGTAGTCGGCCACGAAGAAGGTGCAGTCGTAGTTCGGGTCGTCCTGCAGCCGCACCCAGTTCGAGAGCGCGCCGACCCAGTTGCCCAGGTGGATCCGGCCCGAGGGTTGGATCCCGGAGATGAGGATTTTGCGCTTGCTGTCTGACATATGGACCCAGTATAGGGGCTATTCGAGAAAGCTGGAAGTCTTGGGCTTTTGGTGGTGCGGAGGTCCGATCCGGTCCCCTCGACAACAAAAAACACCGTGCGACTGGCACGGTGCCGAGCAAGGTGAGTCTGCCACAATCAGCGAAACGGTCCGCTGTTTCCATTCAGTGGTTGGCCGTCCTTCGAGACACGATCGAGCAGCTGCTGCCCCGCTTCGGTCAGGCGACAGCGCGGACTTGGCCTGATCATTCCCTTGAGGCGAGCGCCGGTTAGGTCGGCTTCTTCTTTTTCGTCTGGCCCAAGACGTCTCTCAATCAGGTCCAGCACTTCCAGCCTGGCCAGGAGAACATAGATCGCCCTCGTGTTGAGTTTGCCGCCTGACGCCTCGGCGATCTCTCGGCCTCTCATCCAGTCGTTGTTGTCGCGGAGGATCTCGAGTATCCGTATGTATGGCCTGAATATCCTGAGAGCCAGTCGTTGAAGCATTTTGTTTCCTCCAAGCGAGGAACTTAGCATCGCCTCCGGCCGACGTCAACGGCTCTAGACGCCCGTAATCAAAAGGTTCGATGAACGTGTCACTGGACATCTTTTGGCTGGGGCCGCTGGACGAAGCTAGAACCGTGGCAATTGGGCGAACACTCCCCAAATCGCCGTCGAGAGCGTCGTCGTCATCAGAAAAAGAGAGACAGTTGACATTTGGTAAGGTTTAAGATAAAGATGGTCACGGACCTTTCACTGGAGGAAGATGGAATGAGTACCTATCAAAAGATCTGTCTGGCCATTTACACTTGGCTTTACCATCTCGTGATCGAGAA
>JBDRRB010000020.1:0-5109 GCA_043825985.1 bacterium
AACAGGTTCATGAAGTCTAGCACGAACTCCTCCTTGGAGTGAGCCACCTGCATGTTGTTGGCGTAGGTGCCGCGCAGGGTGGCGTCATCGGCCTTGACCTGCATCTGCTGCTGATTCTGATTTTGGTTGGGTTGGTTCATAAATCGGATGTAAATTTAGAAAGTTCTCTTTGAAATTTCTCTGTGGTTCTAACACGAGCGGTGGGATCCTGATCTAACCTTTCATGAAATGCAATAGCTTCCTCGCTTGAAAACACGCCTAGAAAAACGCCCTTGCAAAGAAGCCACTCATGTCCATGACATTCAATTCCATTTTTGGCGGAAGCACGTCTGACCAAAGAATCGTTAGATAAAACAAGAGAATTGCTCACGTCGTAGCTTGCAATTGCCACAACACCACGATCTGGCTTTGACATACCCTCAATATACCAACCCGAACCAAGAGCAAACTGATCTGTTCCAGAATCATTTACGATGACCGGTGTCACTTCCAAAGCCCACGCTTCACGAACCTCCGAGGACCATCCACCAACCTCAGGAAAAAACTGTTCTCCCTTCTCAAAAAACTCCTTCCCTACCCACGGAGTAGCCAAAACCGGAAACTGAACTATATCTGACAAAAGCGGAAGAAGCCCTAATTTAGCAAGATGGATTGATACATCAGTATCTAGACTGACGTACCTTCCACTGCCAGATGTAGAACCACCAACCAACGGTGTAACGACCGAGGAGACGGCAGTTTGTGGATTGAACGAGAGATACGTGATACCAGGCATAAGATTATACGGATCGTGGATTCCCGCCTACGCGGGAATGACATCAGTTTTTCAGCGGGTTTCGATGCGGGATGCAGGGTACAACCTCATGTCATCCCGGACGACTGCCGTGAGGCAGGAGATCCGAGATCCACGATCAGCCGTGGATTCCCGCCTTCGCGGGAATGACATGCGGATACTGGATCCCGGATAGTCCTCGCTGACGTTCGGCCTTCCGGGACGACCCGAGGCTCTAGGCCTCGGGTCGCTTCTTCTCCTCAAACTCCGCGTCGACCGAGCCATCTTTCTTGTCGTCGCCAGAATCATCCCCGACATTCGACGCGTGGTCCGCGCCGGTCGGCGTGCCTTCCGGGGCCGTGGCCGCCTGCTCCTGCTGGTACATGGCGCCGCCGACCTTCTGGGCGATCTCGCCCAGCTCGTCGGCCGCCTTCTTGATCGCCTCCACGTCGTCGCCCTCCTTGGCCTTCTTCAGCGCCTCCATCTTCTCCTCGACGGCCTTCTTGTCGTCGTCGGAGATCTTGCCGGCGTAGTCCTTGAGCATCTTCTCGGAAGTGTAGACCATGGCCTCGGCGTTGTTCTTCAGCTCGACGACCTCCTTGCGCTTCTTGTCCTCCTCGGCGTGGGCCTCGGCGTCCTGCTTCATCCGCTCGACCTCCTCCTTAGAGAGACCGGTCGAGGCGGTGATGGTGATCTTCTGCTCCTTGCCGGTGGCCTTGTCCTTGGCCGAGACCGACAGGATGCCGTTGGCGTCGATGTCGAAGGACACCTCGATCTGCGGCGTGCCGCGCGGCGCCGGAGGGATGCCGTCCAGGATGAAACGGCCGAGGGTCTTGTTGTCCTGACTGAAGTCGCGCTCGCCCTGCAGCACGTGGATCTCGACCGAGGACTGGCTGTCCGCGGCAGTCGAGAAGATCTGCGACTTCGAGGTCGGGATGGTGGTGTTGCGCTCGATCAGCTTGGTCATCACGCCGCCCAGGGTCTCGAGGCCCAAGGACAGCGGGGTCACGTCGAGGAGCAGCACGTCCTTGACGTCGCCCTGCAGCACGCCGGCCTGCACGGCCGCGCCCAGCGCCACCACCTCGTCCGGATTGACGGTCACGTTCGGCTTCTTGCCGAAGAACTCCTCGACCGTCTTCAGGACCAGCGGCATGCGGGTCATTCCGCCGACCATGACGATCTCGTTGATGTCCTTCTTGTCCATTCCGGCGTCGGCCAGGGCCTTTTTGCACGGCTCGAGCGTCTTCTGCACCAGGTCGCCCACGAGCTCCTCCAGCTTGGAGCGGGAGATCTTGAGCATCAGGTGCTTGGGGCCGTTTGCGTCCGAGGTGATGAACGGCTGGTTGATCTCGGTCTCCACGGCGGTCGACAGCTCGATCTTGGCCTTCTCGGCCGACTCCTTGATCCGCTGCAGGGCCAGCTTGTCCTTCGACAGGTCGATCCCCTCCTGCTTGCGGAACTCGTCGATGATCCAGGCGATGACCTTCTGGTCGAAGTCGTCGCCGCCCAGGTGGGTGTCGCCGTTCGTCGCCTTGACCTCGACCGTGTCTTCGGCCCCCTCGAGCACCGACACGTCGAAGGTGCCGCCGCCCAGGTCATAGACCACGATCTTGCCCTGCTTCTTGTCGAAGCCGTAGGCGAGCGCGGCCGCGGTCGGCTCGTTGATGATGCGCTTGACCTTCAGTCCGGCGATCTCGCCGGCGTCCTTGGTCGCCTGGCGCTGCGCGTCGTCGAAGTAGGCCGGCACGGTGATGACCGCCTCGGTCACCGGCTCGCCCAGCTTGTCCTCGGCGTCCGCCTTCAGCTTCTGCAGCACCATGGCCGAGATCTCCTGCGGCGAGTACTCCTTGCCGCTCATCTTCACCTTGACCCCCTCGCCGGCCTGCACCAGCTCGAACGGCAGCAGGCCCTTCTCGTGCTGCACCTCGTCGTCCTTCCAGCGGCGGCCGATGAAGCGCTTGACCGAGTAGAGGGTGTTCTCCGGGTTGACCACCGCCTGGCGCTTGGCCATCTGGCCGACCAGCCGCTCGCCGGACTTGGTCACGGCCACGACCGACGGTGTGGTGCGGTTCCCTTCCTTGTTCTCCAGCACCTTGGGCTGGCCGCCCTCCATGACGGACATGCAGGAGTTGGTGGTTCCGAGATCGATTCCGAGTATCTTTGGCATAGGTTCAATCAATTTACGATATCGTGGATTCCCGCCTTCGCGGGAATGACAGAACTTTCAAATTTATCTCCCAAGAGGTGTTTAAGTAAGTAGCTATTCCGCCACGATCACCTTGGCCGGACGCAGCACGCGGTCATGCAGCCGGTAGCCCGGCTCGATGATCTGGATCACGGTGTCGGCGGCGACGCCGTCGCCCTTCTCGCGCATCAGCGCCTCGTGCACGGTCGGATCGAACGGCACTCCGGTCTCCTCGATCGGGGTGACGCCGGCCGCAGCCATGACCTTACCGAACTGTTCGGAGATCAGGACGATGCCCTCGATCCACTTGGCACAGACCTCGTCTTGCGGACGCTGGTCCAAGGCCTTCTTCAGGTTGTCCCCGACCGGCAGCAGCTGCCCGATCACTTCGGTCGCCGCATACTTGGCGTAGTCACCGCGCAGCCGCAAAGTCTCTTTCTTCAAATTATCGTAGTCAGCCACGGCGCGCAGGTACGAGTCCTTGTAGTCCAGGTTCTGCTCGTCGCCGCCGCAGGCGCAGCCCGCCTGACCGCCACCGCAGCATTCCGCGGTCTCGTCCGGTTCCGGCTGCGGCTCGGCCGATTTCTTCTTGTCCTTCTTGCCGTCGTTCATAGGCGTAACGTACTTTTGCAGATGCTTATCCACGTCCAGGCTCGTTGCCGTCGGATCGTGGATTCCCGCTTGCGCGGGAATGACATGACAAAATGATTTCTGTTCCTCTAGCTGTCGAGCTCCTCGCGCAGGGCGCGCATCAGCCCGACGTTCAGGTCGTAGTCCATGCGGGTCGGCCCGAGCAGGCCGAACAGCCCGTCCAGCCCGTCGTCCGTCTCCCAGCGGGCCATGACCGAACTGAGATGCGGACAGAACGGGTTTTCCTCGCCGATCCTCACCGACAGCTCGCGGTCCAGGTCGCGCCGGGCCGCGGCGGCCAGCTCGTCGAACCGGTCGAACATGTCCGAGAACTCGCGCAGCAGGTCCGGCTCGCGGAACTCGGGCTGGCGGAACAGGTTGGCCACGCCGGACAGGCAGGCTGTCCCATCACCAAAGCTGACGAAGACCGTTCCGCCGGTCAGCTCGGCCAGTCCGCGGGCGAAATCGCGCGCCGCCTCCTGCCGCCGCCGGGACATCTGCTCGGCGGCCGCGGCCACCTGCCGCCGCAGCTCCTCGGCCAGGCTCTCGCCGTCGCCGACGAACTCGCGCACGAAGACGCGGTAGCCCTGTGCGGTCGGCCGGCGTCCGGCCGAGGTGTGCGGCTGCTCCAGCAGTCCGGCCTCGGTCAGCTCGGCCATGTCATTCCTGATCGTGGCCGACGAGACCTGCAGGTCGTACTTGCCGGCCAGGGTGCCGGAGCCGACCGGCTCGGCCGACGCCAAATACTCGCGGACGATCGCCTCGAGCACCTTCAGTCGCCGGTTGTCGGCTTCGGTCGCCATGTTTCAGACGGATAATGATGACTCTTGCCTTCCGACCTGTCTGGGGCCGGAGTTAGCACTCCCCCTTTTCGAGTGCTAATGGCAGTATAATATCCGTTCAAGAAACGTCAAGACAACTTACTTCCAGCCTTGCCTTAAACCAAAAAATTGCTAAAAACGTAAAGTAGAACCGATCGAGCCGATCAAACTGTTCTTAGGACGTTTCTTTTTATGGCACTAGACCTATTTCGTCATCTGTTCCTATGAGGAGAGATGCACCTGCTGGAAAGCTTGACAAAAATGGACTTTTATGATTAAATGCCGGGTCTGTCCCGAAAGATCCGCAGGCAGCTCAAAGACGGCCAGTCGAGAGACGGTAAAACAATTTACCGCTTCCCGACCGTCCGTCGACGGTCATTGCGGACTGAAAATATGGGCTACAGCCCAGCGCTGCCGAACGAGCCATTCGTCCGGGTCCGTCAGCGTCGCCTCTGCATAAGGAGGTCAAAATGGCAAAACATCAGATCGGACACGCAACTCGCCGTGTTGACCGGCAGCTGAGGGGGATCTTCGGCGGAGCCAATCTTGGCCTGCCGATGAACTTTTCCGGGGAGCCGGAAGGACGACCGTACAATGACGAAGAAATCCCCTTCGTCATCCGTCTCCACTACGAGTGGGGACGAAGCTTCACAGTTCGTGGGTATCTCTGGGATGCCTGCGATGCCGGCACTGGAGTCTGT
>JBDRRB010000021.1:0-7004 GCA_043825985.1 bacterium
TGAAGCCAATGGTCAGCAGTCCGGTGAAGAACCGGGCGTCCGACCATTCGACCCCGTCGCCGACCTCGCTGATCGCCCGCTCCCCGTCGTAGAGCGCCGCCAGACGGAACAGCACCCGACCGGACCGGATGGCCAGGTAGACGCCTTCGCCGTCGAAGCGCTTCGACATGAGGCCGATCGACAGGCCGTCGGACAGACGGAAGTCGATGGTCAGCAGGTGCCAGCGTCCGCCGGCGCCGTACTCGAACGTCCAGTTCAGGCTGAACCAGGCGTGCGAGACGGCCAGTGTGGCCGCGGTCCGCCATAGCCCGTCTGAACTCTCGAGACCGACGGCCAGGCCGAACTGCAGCCAGGGCAGGAGTCGGACCGACAGGCCGCCGTACGTCTCGGCGAATCTGGCGTTGACCATGGAGAAGGCCATGACCGACACGGTCGGTGTCAGGCCGTGCGAGAGGAACAGAGTCAAGTACGGCGTTGCACCGTCGCTGCTCACCGAGAGCTGATGGCCTAAAGAGACGAAGGTCGACGGACGCCATTCGTCCGACTCTTCCTCTGCGTTTTCCGTCGGCCCATCCTCGGCCTGTTCTTCCTCAACGACCGCATCGACCGACCCTTCAGACGTAACGACAACCTGTTGGCCGTCGATCTGCCCTTCAGCCGGGCCGTCACTCGGCGGGATCCCCTCACCCCGAACCGCTGCAGCAACCTCGTCCGGACCAAGCCACAGGTCCAGCACGCCGCCAGACCCCTGAGTCGGCACAGCCGCTGTCACGTCCTCTTCAGGCGAACCCTCGGAGGAACCATCAACGACCACTGCTTCCTCGGCCACAGCCGAGGTCGGATAGACGGCCCACATCAACGTGACCGTCATGAGACACAACAAAAAGAACCGCATTGGGGTTCCTCCTTTCTTGACGCCCCATGGCGCCGGAAGAAAATTAGCACAAAATAGCCAAAATGTCAACCTACAACGAACACGATTGAGGATGACGACGAGCGGCAATCGGAGACTGCTGAACCGGGCCGCAAAAACATCCGCGCCATGTCTTGCCAATTCCCGCCCGGCTCTGTATATTGGCAATCGTTGAACGCGGCCAAGACGGCCCGAAAAACGTTCGGTCAAAAAAAGAAGGGGCGGCTAGCTCAGTTGGTTAGAGCGTCACATTGACATTGTGAAGGTCAGAGGTTCGACTCCTCTGCCGCCCACCATCCAAAAAACCGGCCGAAAGGCCGGTCTTTTGGTAGTTCAGTCGGTTAAAGCGGTCCGGTCGACACCGACCGGACAGGTCCCAGGTTCGAATTCTGGTGCGTGCACCATGGAGAGGTCCGGCCGAAAGCCGGGCCTTTTCGTTAGCCCAGTCGGTCAGAGCGGTCCGGTGCACATGCACCGGACAGGTCAGAGGTTCGACTCCTCTGCCGCCCACCATCAAAACACGACCGACACGTACGGTCGCGTTTTGTTTTTCTAAAGGTGCACCTGCAAAAACATCTCGATTCTCTTATCCGTAGGCATGACTACGACCCACTGCCTTTCAGGCATTTTCGCCCGAAACGAGACCCTTAAACAGTCTCCTCCCGAGAAGAGATCTTAAGACGGGATTTAACAAAAAAAGACGGCCGTATCGACCGCCTTTTCTCATGGCTACGTACAGTCAATCCACCGCCCGACCGACTATTCGGCCTCGACGATCTCCGGAGTAGAGTCCAGATAGCCAGCGTCATTGCGACCGTATCCTTCACCTGCTTCTCTGTCTGCCCTATTAAACAACTCTCGTGCCTCATCCAACGTCCCCTTAGGGACAATGATCTTTTCAACATTCTTGCTGCCCAACTTACAGGCACCGACCAACCATTCGCTGGTAATTTCATTCACGTCACCAACCGTCAAGACGATCGGACCTTCTTCGGACTCCCTCGATCTCTCTGCTTCCATATTTTTGGACAGGTTAAACGTTAACGAAAGCAATTATACCAAAAGGCGACTAAAAATAATCCAACGGTCGATCGGTCTCGCCAGACACGACACGAGACAAAAAAAAGGAGCCACCTAAAGGTGGCCCGCAAAAAACCTAACGAATCGTGGCGAACACATAACCAACCGGACGACTGTAACCTAACGGGTCAGAATATATAGGCCCTGACCTGCCGGTTGCAGGCGATCTGGTCCAGGACCGCACTCAAGGCGGCCTTGAGCTCACTGTTGTCCGGAACGCGCAGCCCAGCGAGACCGGGCGCAAACTGATGCAACAGGCTGCCCCAGTCCCCTTCGGGAAGACGGAGGTCTTTCTCTGCCCTGAGATTGCCCTGACTTTGGGCGTAGTTCATCATCCAAGAAATGATGTCCGGACGACGCTCGAGCAGAATCTCGACCAACCTCAGTCCGACCTTGCAGTCCAGTACTGTCCCTTCGTAAAGATACGAGGCTGGATGGGACGGGCGGCGAGGATTGTCTTCGGGGATGAGCTCCCAGGCCCAATCTTTCTCGAATTCCTGATCATCGTCGGAGTGGGCCACCAGATCAAGCCAGGACCCGTTCGGCCGACGGACCGACTTAATCAAGCCGTCGGCATTGATCTCGTGGTTTCCGCCGGAGCCAACCGGGACGGAAAAGGCCGGTGTCCGTTTATACGTCGCGAACTCGTCTTCGCCGCTGCGAACGAGGCTGAACCAGTTTCCGTGGCCGTTGTCGTACCAGACCCTGCCGTCCCCATCGAGGTGCAGGCCGCTGACATGATGCACGCCCGCCGGCCTGGTCCGGGCGATCTTGAGCTTGGACTCGTTTTTGGGCAGTTCGTCCTGCAGCCACTTCTGCCATTTCTCCAACTTCTTGAAAAAGAATTCGGGCTCTGGAGCAAAATCATTTCCCATGACACCTCCACATTCGACCGACACCTCTGACGTCGGCCCACAATTCAATGACCAAGACGTGACCAACCACACCACCACGGCGCGACGAATCAACAGGGCATCTAAGCAGCAAACGGACGACGCGTCAAGATGGCTAGACTGCACGAAACAAAAAGGCCGCCCCAGACAGGACGGCGACGGCGAACGACGGACGAGTAACCCATCGAGTTAACGATAGATCCGGACCTGCCTCCCGAGGGACAGCTGATCCAGAAGCTCGTGCAGCGGATTAAGGATTTGCTCCAGACCCAACACCGGAAGACCGTTCAGTCCCGAGTCCAACATCCGAAACAGGATGTCGTGATCCTGCGTGATCGGACCCACTACATTTCGAAGCTTGCTCTGCTGCCCTGCCCTGGCCAGGATCAGTTTGCTGACCTGATCCTGTTGACTCAAAATCGTCTTCGTCAGACAAAGCCCATTCCGACAATATCCCAAATCGTCCTGAAGCAACTCCGCTTCCGGCGGCCACTGAGGAAAAACCGCCTGACCGTCGTACCAGCCGAAGTCAGCCCTGTAGTCACGGCCCGACCAAGCAAGGAAAACAAGGACCGAAATGTCCAACAGCCGCACTCTCGTTGCAACTCCTCTGTCGTCGAAAAAAACGGCCTGAGGTACGCAAGACAAGACCTTCTCATATGACCCATGATGAGTCTCGTGCGGAACACGTTCCAGCCGGAACAGACGATGTCTCCCTCGATCCACAACCAATCTAAAGACCCTCCCGGAAGACGACAGGCGCAAATCCCCGTCGTGGGACAAACCGTTCGGTTTGCTCTTGGCCACAGCCAGCTTTCCCTCCAATTCTTCCTTCTGCAACTCCAGCCAAATCCGCCAGCCTTCCACGGCCAGGAAAAAATCGTCGACCGACGTGACCGGCGAATGTCTTTCACTTTTGATCATGACAACCTCCTTCATGCCCTTTCCTGGGCATGACCACCGTCAGCAATTCAAAGGCCAACGAGAGGACAGCTAACCACAAAAGGCAGCCCGCGTCAACCGCAGCACGGACGGCCCCGCCACCGCCGGGACAAAAACAAAAACGTCGGCACAAGACCGACGTTTCGTTTAAAAGTCCGTTTATCGTCCGGCGACTATCCGGGTTCAGGCCTTCTCCGGAATGGCGGCGAATTTTGACGGGTCAGCGTTCCGGTGTGAACGCGCCCGCGCCGTCAACCTCGCAACGGCGGTCATTTTCTGTCTGGGGCCGGTGACCAAGCCGGCCTGTATCGATGTCAGCTTTCTTCCGCGAGGAAACGGCAGCTGTCGCACCGCAAGGGGTCTAGTTTCAGCACCGAACGACATCACCCCTTTGCTTTCGGTCGTATTAAAGAACACTACTTTCGACGGGACTTCACTCTAGCCCCGCCGCCGAACAGCCCGGACAGGTCGAGTGATGAGGAATCGACCGGCTCGGTCGTGACGGCTTCGACCGGCTTCTCGCCCTTCGCGATCACAGGCGTCGTCGGCTCATCGGCTAACAGCTTCCAGCCCGAACCGATCTTCGGTCCTTGCGGATAGTCTCGCCCGAGATCGGCCGTAAAACGCTCGACCTTCCGGCATTGAGCCGGTGTGCATCCGCCAGGCGGACAGTGGTGGACCGTAAACTCGTGGGCAGAGGCGTGATCGGCCTTGCGCCACGAGATGGCCAGGTCGCCCGTCCGGACGACCTTCCACCACTTCGTCCCCCTATACCAGCCTTCTTCTAACGAATCCGGCTGGCGCTCCGATCCGTCAGGACGGATGACCCAATACCGAACCGGGTTATCCTCCTCACGGATACGATAGTCTCCCCCAAAGCCGTCAGGCAGTCCGCCCTCGGCCTCGGCCAGCAGCTCCCGAGCCTTCTCCTCATGACCGGAGAAATACTCAAGCTCCTTCAGAGCGTCCCTGATCCATCCCTGGATCATCCAGACGCTGAGCAGGTCGAAGTACGACTTGTCCAGTGCGACAAGCCTCTCGAGCCCCCGCCGAAAGACGCCGTCCACCAGCCTAAAATGCGGCCGGCTCGCTGTCTCTCGAATCCGCTCCAGGACGCTCTCGGCCTCGGTCCGGAGACAAGAACGCTCCTCGGCCTCCTTACCCTCGAGCCGACGGACCTTCTTGTCCGGATTGAGCCTGAACCAGACCGCATCTTCTACCACCGTCTCGTGGTAGTCGAGCCCGTCCCAGCCCAGGTTTAGGACGACCTGTTGGACGGGCTGACCGCCGGCCGAAGACTCAACGGTCTCTAGCCGGACCAGCTCGCCGGTCATGGCCTCTTCGGTCTGGACCTTATCCGGACCGCAGCCCGACCCCTTCGTCACGAGACGGAGAGCAGTTACGATCCGACCGGTCCAGTCCTTGGGCACATGTCCAGCCGGAGCCGTACCCTTGGCCACGTAGAAGTTCGGGTCCTCTCGCGAGTCCCGGGCCTTCCACACGAACCAAGGTTCGGTGTGAAGTTCCCCGCCCCGGACGTAGAGCGCCCAGGGCCCGTCGCTCTTGTATCCGCCGATGGCGCGGACATAGAGCACGTCCCCCTCGCGAAGGACGATCAGGGACTCCGGCAGGGCATTACCCAGAACCCCCTTCTGCCCCGTCGCCAGAACGACCGGGACCCCCTTCCAGACCTCGATCTCCCCGGACTGACCCTTGGTGTAAGGCCCGGGAGTCGAAATCCAGACAAGGGAGGCTCCCCTCTCCGGTTCCCCGACATCGGACAGACTCCAGAGCGGAGTCTTCTTTGGGGTCTTGTCCGCCGCCCAGAATGGCGCCGGTTCGACCGACTCGCCAACCTGGACTACCGACGCCTGCTCGACGACCTGGATCGGGTCGCCGTAGCGTTGCTCCCTGATGAGCAGCTCGCCATCCCCCATGAGGACTGGCACTTCTGCCAACCTCTGGTAGCGGGCAGCCTCGCCCAGGGTGATCACCCGGACACCGTCGGGCCTCTTGTCGACCCGGATCCCCGAAGAAATCTCGCCGCCGACGAAGGTGAAGGCCGGCATCCGGCCGAAGGCCGGCGGCTTGGAGCCAGCCCTAGCCTCGGCCACGGCCGCCTCGGCCTTCTCCCTGGCCAGTCGTTTCTGGCGGTCCAGCCAACCTTCGATCAGCGGCTGGCCGTCGTCGCCCAGCCACAGAACAAAGTCAAAGCTTGCGGTAATCACCCGCAGCTTGTCGCCCGGACGGAGAAGGACCAGGTCGTCACAGGAAACGTTCGAAAAACGCCCCCTGACCACGACCTCCGGCTGTCTGTCGACAACCAGAGACTTGACGTCTCTGCCCTGGAGCCTCACGAGCACTCCAGGTCCGTCGTCGCGACGGGTCCGCTCCAGAACGAAGAAGCTCTTTTCGGGCTTCCCGTCCCTGGCCGGAAGGGTGACTTTCCGCGAAGACGCGTCCAGGACGCGCCCCTCGGAAATGCGAGGTGATAGCCTGCGGTCCAAACGGACCGTCTCCTGCCACGCACCCGAGGATCGCTTCCCTTTTCCACCGAGAGAAACGACCTGTCCGAACCGCTCGTCCTCGACGAGCTGCAAGCCAGCCTCAACTGCCACAGTCGAGGCACCTTTCTCCGAAACCGAAAAAACAGAGGTGAAGCACTTCATGAGTGCCTCCTTTCTCGTCTCCCTTATGGGGAGCAGCCAGCTAAAAATCCCTTTGGACGATCTCCGGCATGGAAACCGTCCAATCGTTTAGTTATCTCAACCGCTCCCTAATCAGGAGCGGATCAATTTTCAAAGTCCTGTCCGGCCTCGGCCGAACATAACAACCTATCATCTTTTTCCAGATATGTCAAGCCTAAGGATAATAATAGAAAGACCACTAAGACACTAAAACAAGCCTAAACTAAAACAAATCTGTATATTGCTGTCCCGTGACTCTTGACAAACTTGACCGGACGTGCTAAAGTGCCCAGTCAGGCTGGAGAGCCGACGCGATGGAGGCCGGTTCTCGAGGACGTCGCCAGAACGACGCCAGCGGGAATAGGCCCCTGTCGGACGGCCGGAAGGTCGTCGGATGAGGGTTGTACCTTACATGCCCGCCGCAAGGCGGGCAGCAGAACAGACCGGACAGTCTCAGGGAGAGACAGCCCCCATGAGCTCCCCGCAACG
>JBDRRB010000022.1:0-8727 GCA_043825985.1 bacterium
CACGACATACGGACGCATCAGCTTGCCGCCGTTCGCGATCGCACCGACGGCCACCGCCATCTGCAGCGGCGTCGCTGTTATGCCCTGCCCGTACGATGCGGTCGCACTCCAGATGTCGCCGCTCTTCTCGAGCGACGAGATGTTTCCGCTAGCCTCCGCCCCGAGCTCGATGCCGGTCCGCGACCCGAAGCCGAATCCGCTGACGTACTTGAGGAAGGCCTCCGCCCCGAGTTCGCGTACGGCGAAGATGGTGCCGGTGTTGAGCGACTTCTCGAGCACCTGGGTCATGGTCTGGATGCCGTTCGCCTTGCCGTCGGAGTTGCGTATGGTGTACGGGCCGATCTGCACCTGTCCGGTGTCCTCGTAGGTCGTGTTTGGGCTGACCTTGTCCGCATCGACCGCCGCCGCCATGGTGATCGGCTTGAAGATCGACCCCGGCTCGTAGGCCTCGAAGATGGCCGGGTTGTTGAAGGCCGAAACGTCGGTGACCCGCGAGAACTCGTTGGGGTCGAAGTCCGGCAGCCCGCACATGGCCAGGACCGCGCCGGTCGACGGGTCGAGGATGACGACGGCGCCGCCGTCGGCCTGATGCCCGGCGACGGCCTTCTTCAGCCGGTCGCAGGCCACGTACTGGATGGAACGGTCGATGGTCAGGATCAGGTCGGACCCGTCACGGGCCGGAACCAGCCGCCGGTCGGCCGAACCGATCCAGCTGCCCAGCGGATCGCGCTCCGCCTCCAGGTAGCCCGGCTCGCCGTTCAGCGTCTCGTCCCAATACCCCTCGATGCCGTAGCGTCCGACGCGTCCGCCGTTCTCGTCGGACCCGACGAAGCCGAGGACATGCGACAGGTACTCCTTCTCGGGATAGAACCGATACGACTCGTCGGCGAACCCAATCCCGCCCAGTTCGAGCGACTTGAGCCGGTCCGCCTGCTCGTCCGGTACGCGACGCTGCAGCGGCTCGTAAGGGTCGTCCTGATGCGAGAGCTTCTCCTGCACCTCCGCCTCGTCGAGGCCGAGCACGGCCGACACCTGATGGGCGGTCGTGTCCAGGTCCTCGACCTCGCGCGGCACGGCATAGACCAACGTGTAGTCCTTGTTCACGGCAACGGGAAAGGTGCCGGACACGGAACGGGGATCCTTCAGGTAGATGGTGCCGCGTTTCGGAAACAGCTCGGAGAAGATGCCGTGCTGGTTCGAGGCGAGGGACGAGTAGAAGTCATGCGACATCACCTGCAACGAAAACAGCCGCAGGGCGATCAGGACGAAGGTCAGGATCATCAAAATCCGGATCAGGCGGAAACGTCCGTCGCCGCCGTCGGCCGACCTCTTCCGGCGGCTGCGCGGCGACCTTACGATCGGACTAACGTAGCGAGTCATCGAGGTAGAAGTTCGACTCGACGGAAGAAGGGCCGTCCGAATTGGCCGCACTGCCGTTCAGGGCAGCGTCCAGGCCGAAGCTGAACAGCCGCCCGGGACCGGCCGGGTCGTCGCCGGCCGCGACTTCGGCCGCATCGCCGATGCCGTCGCCGTCGGTGTCAGGGTCGTGCGGGTCCGAACCGTAGAACGTCTCCAGCTGATCGTCCAGCCCGTCACTGTCCGAATCGGAACCGGTCAGCTCGCCGGACGGCACAGACAGGCCGACGGACGAATCGCCGACCCGCACCGTCCGGTCGGTCGCACCGCCGACGTCGGCCGAAGGCAGCCCCCCGCCGACCAGCCCCGGCAGCAGGGAACCGACGATTGGCCCCACCTCCAGCGCTTCCGCGTCCGGCCCGGAGATGGTCACCGGCAGGTCGAACTGGGACATGCTGACCGTCACTGTCAGCCGGCCGTCGCACTCGGCGTCCTTGTAGCCGAAAGACAGGCGCAGGCGGTACGGGTAGTAGTCGTGGCGGCCGATCCATATCTCGCCGTCCTCGGCCCTCAGTCCGGAGAAAGTCCGGTCGATGCCGCGCCGCTCGTCCGCCGTCAGTTCCCGGCCGCGCCGCAGCGTCTCCGCGGTCACCAGAAAATCCTTGATCAGCAGCACCTCCGGCCGCACCTCGAAATGGACGGTCGGCACGCCGTTAAGCGTCTCGTCGCCTATCCGCCGAACCACCTTCATGAACGCCGTCCGGCGGAAATCATCCTCCAGATAGGCCCGCTCGTCGTCGCCCAGCGCATAGCCGCTGCCGACCAGCGGAAGAACGGCGCCGGACACGCTGTCCGGACCGACATGCAGCCACCGGTCGGCGTACTGGCCGAACTGAGGTGGACCGAAACCGTCCGGCATCTGCCACAGCCGCAGGTAAGTATCGAAACCGAGACGCCGCACCTCACCGGAAAACCTGTAGCCTGCGCCGCTGTCCCGGCTCGGAGAAACATCAAAAGAAAAGGAGTGCGCCTGTCGCACGCCGGACGGATCGCTCCGGTCGACCGCCCCCGAAGTCGTCAGCCGATACCGTTCCAGGTCCTGGCTGGCCACGCCGTCGACCGTCCGGTCCACCCGCCCCTGATACTCGACGTCGGTCTCGATCCGAAATGTCTCCACGCCGCTCAGTCGCCACTGCATGATCGCCAGTGCCTCGGACCGTCCGGGCAGCAGCACCAGCACGAGCAGCAGGCTGGTCAGGACGGCGGCCAGGGAAACGAATACGGCCACCAAAAAATGCGGGCTGAAGTACCATTTACGTCCTCCTGCTTCGGTCATGTCGTTTCTGGTTAGCTGAATCGGGCTATCGACTCTCGACGGCCGCAGCGGCAGAACCGCCGGACAGCAGCCGCCTCAGGGACGAGGACAGTGGCCTGGCGTCGGCCGGTGTCTCGACCAAAACGGACTCACCAAACCGATCGAACTTCATGGTCAGGGCCACCGGACTCGCGTCCTGCCCGTCCAGCGGGAACAGACCGAACTTCAGCACCCGGAACTCCCCGAGCTGCCGGTCGACGAATCCCTCGGACACGACCTGATAGCGACTGATGAACGATGACGCACTGGCCAGATGTTCCGAGGTCGGACGTTCGCCGGTCAGCCTGGCCGAAATGCCGGCGACGAGCGCTGCCAGACCGTCACGACTCACCTCCAGCTCGTAGTGCAGCACCGGACGCCCGTCGATGACCGTGTCCGCCAGTCGCAACGACGGCCGCAGCCACGGTCCGCGGTCCGCCGTCTCGGTGTCTGGCGGCAGCTCGGCCGCATTTCCGCCGTCCTTCAGCCAGGGCAGCAGCGCCGACAGCTCGTCCGCACCGACAGAGAACCAGGTTCCATTCAGTCCGCCCACGTCGAACCCGCCGTCACCGCCGCTAGGCAGGCCCTGCAACCGCAGAAACCCACCGTCACCGCCGGTCAGCCGCACTTCGGAAGTGACGAACGGCTCGTTTCCGCCGCCGAAGTAGAACCCCAGCGTCCCCTGCCCGAGCAGGCTCCCGTCACCGGCCGGTCCGACCGACATCGGACCGCTGATGCGCACTGGCAGGTCGAGCGATCCCCAGCCCGAATCCGGCACTATCCGGCCCGGATCGATGAACGTGTCCACGGACAGCCCGCCGGAAAACGACTCGGCCGCCATCAGGCCGGCGATCGCCTCGGAGACGGCCGCCTCGTCCATCCTCTCCCACCGACGAACGGACCAGGACACGGCGACCATACCGGAGACCAACGCGACTGAGATGCCGAACACGACTAGACGACGGACGTTCATATATGAATGGCTTGGGTGACTGAAACCGTGATCCCGTCCTGCCGCCGGATGCGATCAGGCCCTCTTGCGTTCCTTCAGGTAACGTCGGCCCCTAAGGCTGGGCGGCAGGTACTCCTGCTCGACCGGACCGTCGGCCGACGGGTTATAGATGTAGTCGCGACCGTAGCCCAGGTCCTTCATCAGTCCGGTCGGGGCGTTCCGCAGGTGGATCGGCACCGGCTCGTTCTGGGTCTCGGCCACGTCCTTCTGGACCTGTCCGTAAGCCTCGTAGAGCGCGTTCGACTTGGGGGCGCAGGCCAGGTAGGCCGCGGCCTGGGCGAGACAGACGTTGCATTCCGGCAGGCCCAGCTTGTGGGCAGCGTCGAAGGCCGCCAGCGCCTGAACCAGCGCGTTCGGGTCGGCCAGTCCGATGTCCTCGGAGGCGAAACGGACCAGGCGGCGGGCCACGTAGAGCGGACTCTCGCCGGACTCGAGCATCCGCCCCAGCCAGTACAGCGCCGCGTCGGCATCCGATCCGCGCAGGCTCTTGTGCAGGGCGGAGATTATGTTGTAGTGCTCGTCCCCGTCCCGGTCATAGCGCAGGTGGGAACGGCGAACCAGCCGACGGACGGCGTCCAGCTCCAATTTTATCACCCTATCCGCCTCTCCGGCCACCGCCTTGACCTGGCGTTCCGGCGTAGACTTGACCGTCATCTCGAGCAGGTTGAGCGCCGATCGGGCATCGCCGTCGGCGACTTCGGACAGGAAGCCGAGTACGCCGTCCTCCGCCTCGATCCGCCGGCCGCCGAAGCCGCGTTCGACGTCCTCGACCGCCCGCCGGAGCAGCTGCTCGATCTCCGCCGGCTTGAGCGCGGTCAGCACGAACACCTTGCAGCGCGACAGCAGGGCCGCGTTGACCTCGAAGGACGGATTCTCGGTCGTGGCGCCGATCAGCACCACCGTGCCGTTCTCGACGTGGGGCAGGAAGGCGTCCTGCTGGGCCTTGTTCCAGCGGTGGATCTCATCGACGAACAGGATCGTGCGCGTGCCGTACATGGACAGCCGCTCCTGGGCCTCGGCCACCACCGCCCGCAGCTCGGCCACGCCGGACGAGACGGCCGAGAACTGCACGAACCGCGAGCTGGTCATGGTGGCGACGATCCGCGCCAGGGTGGTCTTGCCCGTGCCCGGCGGACCCCAAAAGACCATCGACGGCACCTCGTCGCTCTCGAGCAGCCGCCGCAGCATGCTCCCCTCGCCGACCGCGTCCGACTGACCGACGAACTCGTCGATGGTGCGGGGGCGCATCCGATCGGGCAGCGGAGCCTCCTTTCTGAGTTGCTTTTCCGCCCGAAAGGCGAACAGGTCCTGAGTCATAGCGGCTTCAGGTTACCGCACCGGCCGGCTGAAAAGAAGGCCAAACGAAAAGCCGGCACCGCACGTGCCGACGCGAACGGAACGAGACCGCTATCCTCGGTCCTCCGACGCCCAGACCCGCTCAAAGACGAAGTAGATCACCGAGTTGGCCAGGGCGATCGCCAGCGACCCCACCAGATTGCCCCAGAACTCGGCCGAAAACACGGTGATGGCCAGCAGGTCCTTGCCGAACGTCAGCAGCCGAAAGGTGACCGTCTTGGCCAGCGCGCGACGGCGGGTCGGCCGACCGCGCCTGATCCCCCAGCGGTGCCTCTGCCAGGCCCGCTCGTGGTACCAGTAGAGCAGGACCTGAATGACATGGCGGACCAGGGTGACGATCCCGCTCAGGACCAGGCTCTCCAGAACGAAGGACAGGATGACGAAATCGACTGCGACCACGATCAGCCGAAACAGCACCGCCTTTACCAGCAAGGGAGACCTCATATGCGGTGAGTATAACACGGGCCCAATCCGGGCCTCGGCCGCGGCCGCTCCGGGCAGGCCAAAGTGGCCGGCGGCGGCATATTGCGGCCGGACTTGCCAAGCTTCTGCTTATGCTCTATATTATCCGCTGTCGTCGGGGCGTAGCTCAGTGGTAGAGCGCTCGCTTCGGGTGCGAGAGGTCGCAGGTTCAAGTCCTGTCGCCCCGACCAACGAAAAATCGGCGTAAGCCGAATTTTTTGTTGGGAGAACATGGAGACAGGGCTTGAACCAGGGAGGTGGTAGGAACCGTGAGGTTCCTACATTCCGAGGAGGGCCTGTCCGGGAACCCGAAGGTTCCCGGAAGTGCAGCAGCGATTTTGGCCGCAGACGAAATCGCGTCGCGAGCAGTGAAACGTCCTGTCGCCCCGACCACATAAACAGCCAACGTTTAGGCGGTGGATTTTTGCGTGAACCACACAGTCGCGAACGGACTTATGGTGACCCAACTGTTCAGAGTTCTAAAATCAAATGACATGACCAGCAAAGACCGGCAAAAACCGATCTTCGTTGACCGGACCTTGACATTTTTAACTACCCATGATAGTCCTCCTCCTAAGGAGGACTGAAATGCCACGAGAAGACTGGGAGTCAATCGGGGATTCAAAAGGAACAAGGTTTTTCAGAAAAAAAGACGAAGAGCTGGGACCGAACTTCAGAGCTGGTCTGGAGACCACCCGGACCGAAGTGGAGCTAGAGCTTATACTAAGCTCTGAGGTGATGAGAGAATTGCCGGAAGAAGAACAAAATATCATCCACAAACAAGCGGATGAGCGAAGCGTAAGCTCTTGGCAGTCCACAGGGTTTGACGGAGGATGCTACAGCTCCGTCGGGGATTGTACCCGAGACATCTTGAAAGAAAGAGGACTTATTCGCCTGCCAGAATAGGTAGGCGAAAATTGAACCCTCGCACAGCGAGGACTAAATCTTATCTGACGTTCAACACCACGCCCCATCGGCGTGTTTTCTTTTTGGAAATCAATCTGACTAACATCCTACAACCGACGAATCGAACGATAGATACGAATACCGAACTCCTTTCATGGCAATTTACGACCGACGTGCTAATCTCCACTTCAAGAACGGACTAACCACCCAGAAAAACCAACGAAGGTCAAATTGCCACCTAAAGACAAGACCATGTCCCTGCACTTCATTACCGGAAACGAGAAGAAGTTCCGCGAGCTCCAGGCCGTGCTCGGCGACCTTGAACGACTCGACATCGACCTGCCCGAGATACAGGACACGGACGCCGAGAACATAATCCGAGCCAAGCTCCTCGAGGCGCTCAACCACCGAGACGACGAGCTGATCGTCGAAGACACTTCGCTCTATCTCAGCTGCCTGAATGGCCTCCCTGGTCCGCTCATCAAATGGTTCCTGCAGGCGCTGGGCAACGCCGGCCTGTCGGACCTGGCAGAGAGGCTGGGCGACAGTCGGGCGGAAGCCAAGACGATCATCGGCTATGCCCGGAGCCGCGACGAGATCCGCTTCTTCGAGGGCTCCGTCCATGGAACGATCGTCCCTCCCGACGGCGAAGGTTTCGGCTGGGACCCCATCTTTCGGCCCGACGGACACGAACGAACTTTCGCCCGCATGACGCTCGAAGAAAAAAACGAAATCAGCATGAGGAGAATCGCGGCGGAGAGACTAAAAGACTTTTTGGAGCAGGCTAACCCTCCGACCTAACCCACAATCTCAATGCCAGACGACAAAAAATATCCCCGCATCGGCGTCGGGGTAATGATTCAGAACGAACGGGGCGAGGTGCTGATAGGACTCAGGAAAGGTGCACACGGTGCCGGCGAATGGAGCTTTCCGGGCGGACACCTCGACTTCGGCGAGACGATCTTCGAGACTGCCCGACGCGAGGTGCTGGAGGAGACCGGACTGACGGTCGGCAAGCTTGAACTGTTCTCGGTCTCGGATGACTTCCGCTACGTCGACTCGCACGGCAAGCATTACGTGACTATCGGAGTCCAAGCCAAATACGTCGGCGGAGAGCCTCAGACCATGGAACCGGACCGCTGTTCCGGCTGGCGCTGGTCCCCGCTCGACGCACTGCCTGAGCCGCTGTTCGAGGGAGTAAGGTGGATGACCCAGAACTTCCGAAACAAGAACATCTACGAACCGGCCGTAAAAAAGGAGACGATCAAGAATTAAGAGCTTATTTTAGGTCTACTCTCTAAGAGAGTATCTGATATCCGCTTTCCGAAGGCGTTTCGAAATACAAATAATCCGACCGCTCTAGTTTCTGGGTCCCGGATCTCCCGCCTTGCGGCGGTCGTCCGGGATGACAATATCTTTTAGCCTGTCTTCTTTGGAAATTATGTTGCCTTTCTTTTTTGTCATCCCGGAAATTGCGCCTAGCAATTATCCGGGATCCAGCGATAACATGATCCGATCACTCTAGTTTCTGGGTCCCGGATCTCCCGCCTTGCGGCGGTCGTCCGGGATGACATATTTTGAGGTGTTCCGATTCGGAAACGACATTTTGTGTGAGCGTTCGCAATTCTGCGAATGATAATAAACCTGGTTTTACGACAAATTTATTGTCATTGCGAGCGAAGGGGAGGGCGGAGACTTAACCCCCTACCGCATGAAAACCATCATCAACAGCAGGATCGCCGCCAAACTCAGCCGGTACCAGACGAATGCCATCAGGGTGTGACGCTGCAGGAACCTGATCAGGAAACGGATCGCCGTCAGACCGACCAGAAAGGACACGACAAACCCGACGACCAGGCCCAAGCCCAACTCGGACAGCACGCCCTCGGCCGACAGGTCCAAAAGCTTCTTCAGCCCGGAGCCGGCAATGACCGGCCAGGCCAGCAGGAAACTGAAGCGGGTCGCGGCCACCCGGTCCAGGCCGAACAGCAGTCCGCCGGAGATGGTCGAGCCGGAACGCGACATGCCCGGCACCAGGGCCAGGCACTGAAACAGGCCGATTCCCAAGCCGGACCTCACCGACAGCGGTCGATCCCGCCGGCCGAACCGTTCGGCCAGACCCATCAGCACCGCTCCCAGAACCAACGTCACCACCACGACCCAAACCGACCGGAAGACCGTGTCCATGTAGTCCTCGAGCAGCAGGCCCAATACGACCGCCGGCACGGTACCGACGGCGATCGCCGCCAGCAAAACCTTATCCGCCCGCTCGACCGGACGC
>JBDRRB010000023.1:0-8745 GCA_043825985.1 bacterium
AGAAGTTGTCGAGGCAGATCACCTTGCTGTCCCGGAGCAGGCGCTCGCACAGGAAGGAGCCGAGGAATCCGGCGCCGCCGGTCACGAGGACGTTCCTCCGCTCGAATATCGGGCTGTCGGGCATAGGGGTTGGGTTACCAATTGATGTCGGACGCGGCCTTTCGCGGGCCGAACGTCCACTTTTTCTGAAGAAAAAAATTCCAGGCAGTCACGGCGACGGTGGCGATGACCTTGGCGACGATGTCATGCGCTCCCCAACGGATCAGTGCCGCCATGACGGCCAAGTTCAGTATGCCCCCGCCGGCGGCAACGGCGACAAACCGTCCGGCCCGGCCATGCAGTCCGCCCGCCCCCCGGCCGAAAGTCCAGAAATTGTTGAGGACGAAGCTCGACGACACGGCCAGCAGCCAGGAGATCGCCGCCGCCGACACTGGCCGCTGGGACCAGAAATCGAACAGCCTGGTCAGCGCTAGGTAGGCGCCGAAGTCGATGCCGGTATTGGTCGCCCCGACGACGCAGAAACGAAGGAACTCGTGCACCGTCGTCCCGCCCCTGACCGTCAGCCTCGCCTGCCGGGACAGCCGGCTTCGAAGGTTGCCGCTTGCGATCTCCGTGGTCGGCTGCCTCATCTGACCGGTCAGTCAGTCATGAACGCGCGCACGCCGCCGCGGAATGATCGCTCGAACGCCAGAAAGCTGAAGTCCGAACCGCGCGAGGACGTCAGGGTCACCTGCGGCAGTTCTCCCCGCAGCGCACCCCAGACGGTCTTGCGTCCGGACGCCGGCTGACCCGAAACGGTGCCCAAGTCGGATAGGCTGGCGTACAGCGACGGTACCGAACCGCCCCGACCGACGTACTCCCCGCGGCCGTCGAACACGGCGACTCCGCCTATCTCGCCGGACACCTCTCCGCGGACGATCATCTCGTCCCGACCGTCGGAATTGAAGTCCTCGGTATCGACCATCAGCCCCAACCGGTAATCTGCTCCGAACGGATTCAGCTCGAACAGCAGCTCACCGCGCGGGCTGAAGACCCGGACCGAAGACCCGCCGGTCCCGGCCGCGACGATGATCTCGTCCAGCCCGTCGCCGTTCACGTCGCCCGTCGCCACGTCCACGCCGCCCCGGAACGACTGGTCGAAGGCGAAGAATCCGCCCAGATCGCCGCCCCGACGGTCAAATATGCGCACGTGCGGACCGCCGCCTGGACCGGCACCGGTCACGATCTCGTCCAGTCCGTCGCCGTTCACGTCGCCGGTCGCCACCTCGATCCCTCCGCGGAACCCCTCGTCATAGGCGAAGAATCCGCCGATCGGCTTGGTGTTCAGGTCAAAGATGCGCACGTGCGGACCGCCGCCCAGACCGGCGCCGACCACGATGCTGCTGTGCCGCGTGCCGTCAAAATTGCCCAGGGCCAGAGACATCCCGCCGCTGAATCCGACCGGAAAGGCCGAGAACGAACGAATGAACAGGCCGTCCTCGGTGAAGATCCTGACCTCCGAATTGCGGCCCGAGCCGGAAGTGGCGATGACGAACCGGCCGGACGAACCCTCCGGCGCCATGGTCGGAGTCGGAGAGTAGCTGTCCGCAGGCTTCCGCCGCAGGTCCACCACCTTGCGCACCGCCTTGGCCGCATCGATCCGTCCGCGACCGATGCGTCCCAGGTACTCCGGATTGTCCTGGTCCAGGCTGACCGAAGTCTCGGTGATGATGTTGGTCACCTGCTTCGGGGTCAGGCTGCGGTCAAGCGAGAACATCAGCGCGGCCAAGCCAGAGACCAGCGGAGTGGCGACCGAGGTCCCCTTATAGTAGCCCCCATACGGCTCACCGAACTCGTAGTCACCGGGCAGATAGAGCTGGGTCGAGATGATCTTCTCGCCGGGCGCGCTTATGTCGACGCATGAGGCGCCGTAGTTCGAGAACGACGAACGGCGGTCGAACATGTCGGTCGAAGCCACGCCGTACACGTAGTTCTCGCTCGAGTCGCGGTCGAAGCAGATCGGATACATCGGGTCGCGGTCCAGGTCGGTCGCCTCGCCGTCGTCCGGCGCGTTTCCCGCCGCCGCCACGACGAACACGCCGGAGTCGTACGCTCGGCGCAGCGCCGCAGCCAGACGCAGGCTGTTGACCGGTCCGTCAAAGCTCAGGTTGATCACCTTGGCTCCGTTCCGGACCGCATAATCGACGGCCCGGGCCACGTCGTCCGGATCGCCGGTACCCATCGAGTCCAGCGCGCGCAAGGCCATTATCGGCACCTGCCAGGCCATGCCCACGATCCCGATGCCGTTATCGCCCTTAGCCGAGACCAGTCCGGCGCTGATGGTGCCGTGACTGGCGCCAAGGGTCGAATACTCCCCGTCCAGTTCGGGCTGCGGATCGTTGTCATTGTCAATGAAGTCCCAACCATACAGGTCGTCGACGTAACCGTTGCCGTCGTTGTCGATGCCGTCATGGGCCACCTCGTCGACGTTCAGCCAAATGTTTTCAGCCAGGTCCGGATGCCCTACGTCAACGCCGCTGTCGATCACCGCCACCGGCACCGTCTCCATTCCCAAGCTGTAGTCCCAGGCCGCCGGAGCGTTGACCTGCTGCAGGAACCACAGCTCGCTGAAGTACTCGTCGTCGGGCGTTCGGGCGAAAACCGAAAACGGCAGCGACAGACCGACGAACAGGCCGGCAGTCAGCAGCCAAAAACCAACCGAAAACCAATTTTTTCCTTTTCCGTAAGCCATAGTTCGTCTTTCCGCAACGGAAATATTGTACAGGCACCCCCTAGAAAGATAAAGGATGACGGCATTTGCCGAAGAAGCAAAATCGTTCGACCAAAACCGGCGGTAAAACCGAAAACGCGCCCCGGAAAGGACGCGCCGAACCGCTGCCCGAATCCGAAAACCGGACTAGCCGTTCCTCAGCTTCTCGTGAAAGTGCAGGCCGACACCGACCGTGTCGCTCTCCTCATGTTTCTTCTTTTTCGATGCGCCGTCGGTCTCGAGAAAGTCCAGGTCGGAAAAGTCCGGGACCTGACCGTCTCCGCCGAACGGTTCGTGACGGCCGAAGCCGTGGCTGTCGCTGTCGGGAGGAAACATATTTGCGCGAAAGACTTTAGCTGAGGAAAATTCTACCACGAATCTTCGACGGACAAAATGCGACGGCCCGCTACTGACGGACGGTCAGCCGCGGCGAAGTCACCGGCAGTCCCAGCACGTCCCCGCCGTACCTGGGATCGTAGGCGCCAGACGGGATGTCGGTCCAGACGAAATCGGAACCGGACATCAGGGTCACCTCGAGCGGATAGTTGCCGGCTCCGGACAGCGCCGACGTGTCCAGCTCGAGCGAGAACTCGACAGTCGAACCGGCCGAGACGGTAAATCCGGTCCCGGAACCGAAGTCGTACCTGAGCAGCGCGTAGTCGCCACCGGCCGAATCGCGCCCGGCCGGAGTGGCATCCTCGACTCCCCCGCTCACCAGGCTGTACCGGATGCTTCCGTCGGCCCCCTCCGCCAGCAGCTGGCCGACGTTGCTTCCCTCGATGATCCGCCGGAGGTCCGCGATGCCGTCATCCTCGAACACGTCCCCGTTGATGTCCGACCACCGCTCCAAAGCGTCATTGTCCGCTCCCGCGATGCCGGCGTCGGACGGCTTCAGCCGAAAGGCCATCTGCCGAACCCGCACGCCGCCGCTGTCTCCGGCCCGCAGCCAGAACCGGAGCACCTCCGTCCCGCTGCTGCGGTAGACGTCTCCCGAGGGGCTCCCGCCCGACCGTCCGGCAGTGAGCTGGGAGAAACGGACAGTCAGGTCGCTGGCCCGATTGCGGACCAGCGGAAAGTCAGCCGATCCGAGATCTCCGGAACCGTATTCGCGCCCGTTGGTGGAAGACACGAACGACAGCGGACCGGTCCGGTCGAACTCCAGCGACAGCTCCTCGCCGTAAACCGCACCGCCGGCCCGGGGAACTATCCGCGCCAGCACCCTGACGTCGGTCGAGACGTCGACCGGAACGGGAATCGACAGGCCGCTCCAGACGACCGCACCGCCGAGCGAACGACCGGGCACCGAAACCGTGCCGCCGCCGGCCGCATCATACTCCAGGCGGACGCTTCCCAGAGACACCGCATCCGGACCGACCTGCCGCAACCCGAAACTTCGCAGCCCATAGCCGTCATGCTCCGGGTCGAGCGACAGCGTGCCGATCAGCGCCTCCGTACCGGCGATGGCCGGACCGGACGATCCGGACCAGTCGAACTCGACCGGACCGACCGAAATTACGGTCAAGCCGGACGACGGTTCGATGCCGCCGTTCGGCGCCTCACCTTCCGTCCGTACCGGAACGCCGTCTCCGTCGACCACGACCAATGATCCGGCGACCGTCGGCAGGTCGAACGACAGCCGATTCGGATTCTGCTCCAGGTCGACCGACGGCATCAGGTCGACGCGCACTACGACCGTCAGCTGGCCCCCAGCCGGCAGCTCGATCTGCAGCCCGTCGAACCTGACCCGGCCGGTCAGGTCGACCGAAACCGGTCCGGCCAGCCGTTCGCCGCCGATGCCGTACAGGTAGACGGCGGAAACCATGTCGCGAACCGCGGTGGCAGTGCCGTTGTCCGCATCGCTTCCGGGCAAGTAGCCGCTTCCGTCCTCACCCTCATCCACGTAGCCCTGCAGGACGACGGAAGTCACGATGTTTCGCGATGCGGCCGAGGCCAGCAGGGAAAAGCCGGAGACCGGAATGGAGGAGGCGCCGCGCACGGCCGTCTCGTTGCAGCACCCGGTCGAGGCCTCGACCCGAAACGAGTCTTCGGTCGCGGACAGGGACGGTCCGACCAGCTCTGACGAAGACGACATCTCGACCGGCTGCCCGCTGTCGTCCTGCAGCACCGCGCTGGCCGCGATGACCGTCGCCCGATAGGACTGACCGGCCGGCACCAAACCATCCAGGCGACCGACCAGCCGCAGCCGGCCGACACTGCCGGCCGTCACCCGCCACGATCCGGAAAAGCGCAGCGTCTGCCGCTGGTCCGCCGCCGGATCGGACGAAAGTCCGACCCGTCCGAGCGGTTCGCCGCCAGACTCGTCGACCAGTCGGATCGACGTGACGTTCGGCCGGACTCCGCTGCCGTAGACCAGACCGCCGGCGTCGTCGTCGGTCTCGGAATCCTTGCCGTGCGGACCGTCCGTCAGCGCCTCCAGGCGCACCTCGACCGACTTCAGCGTGACGTCGGACCGCGTCGACAGGTCGAGCGCCAGCCAAGTTCCGTCTCCGCCTATCGGCAACGCAGTTCCGGAAGGCTCGCCGACCGAAAGCCGCGGCCTGGTCTCCGCATCGACGCCGGAGACGTCGACCAGGGACGGCTCGACGGTGCCCAAGTCCTCGCCGCTCGGATAGGCGTCCAGCGTCGAACTGCCGACATCGACAAAAAACCTCTCCTGCAGCCGGAGTCCGCTCCGCACCTCGCCGGCCGCGATCCGCCGCCTGACCCCGCCGTCGATCAGGAACAGTGCCCCGTCAGCGGTGCGACGCAGCACCGAACCGTCCGGGTACACCGGAGCCGACAGGCCAGGACCGACCCGATAGCCGGAAAAAAAGGCGTCCGGCAGGTCATCCACCCGGCTGCTCCAGTTGGGACCGTAAAGTTCGATCGCCGTGGCCTCCGAACCGATCGACCGCAGCCAGCCGCCCGGCTCCACCGCATAAACCTGAGGGTCGGTCTGGACCTTGACCAGACGCGTGCCGGAACGGTAGGCAACCGTCCCGCCGATCCTGAGCGCGGCCATTTCCCCCGACGAAATCTCGCGCACCGAACCGAAACCGTCGTACCAGGTGCGGTACGTGTTCAGGTTGGGAAAGACGTAGCGAAAACCGCCCGAGCCGACATAGTAGACGGCCGTATCGTGCTGCGTATCCGGATTGCGGTCGTCCGGCAGCTTCACCAGGTCGCCCGGCCGGACGGCAGCCGCAGCCGCGACCGGCAGAGCGAGAAGCAAACACAACGCGACCGACGACGCCGAAAGCGTCCGCCAAAAATTTTTTCCCATGGAAAGACGATTATCGAAAAAGACCGCGGGAGAGACGGACCGACTACCGGCCCACGGTCACCGCCCTGACCGGCAGGTCATGCCGCGGCCAGAACATGTCGGTCAGAATACCGTTGCCGCCCGAGGCGACGGAGAGTCCGCTCCGGGGCAGGGAAACCGAAAGGCGCAGGCCGTCCGGCGCGGACGGAGAGACCCGGGCCTTCAGGTAAATGGTCCGTTCGGATTCGGCCGGAACCGTATAGGCGCCGGAAAACGACATCGTCTCGCTGGTCCCGACCCCTTCCGGCTGACGGAAGCCGAACATGACGTTGCCGGCGGCATCCTCGAAGCGAAAGTCGGACAGGATCGTCGCTCCGGACGGAGCCCGAATCCCTCCGACATCGGCCTTCAGGCCGCGCATGATTATCGCCTCCCCGGTCACCAGCCGCAGGGCGTACAGCACCGCCTCCTCCCCAGGCCGGACGGTCGTCTCGGCCAGGTCGAGCGGACCGAACACCGCCGGCGGCCTGGTCTCGAGCGTCAGCGTCTGACCGGCGTCGGTCATCTTGTCGGCGTCGAGCAGCGCGGCAGCGCCGTCCGGATACTCGTCCAGGCTGCTATCGGCCATGACGACGAACCTTTCCTGCAAGCCCAGCCGCGGCATCTCGAGCGACGACAGACGCCTCTTCCTCGCGCCGTCGATGACGAAGGTCATGCCGTCCGAGACGCGACGGACCGCGGTGCCGATCGGCCAGACCGGCTCGACGATCGGCATGCCCTCCCGATAGTCGACGAACAGCGTCTCGGACAGGTCATTCACTGCCTTCGCCCAGTCCGGACCGTACAGCGCGGCTGCCACCGACTCGCTCTCGATCCAGCGCAGGACTCCGCCCGGCTCGACCGCGTACACCTTGGGAACGGTCGGCATCTTCACCAGGCGCGCGCCCGGACGGTAAAGGACGTTGCCGACCAGCCTGATCCGGGACATCGACTCGCGGTCGATCTCCTTGACCGAAGAAAAGTCGGGAAACCAGGTGTCGAACGAGGCCCGGTTGGGGAACGACCGGCGGTCCATGTTCTGGTCGATGTAGTAGACCGCCTCGTCCTCATGCGTGTTCGGATCGTGGTCGTCGGGAAGCTTCACCAGGTCGCCGACGACCGGAAAGTATCCGGCCCGGTCGACGTAGGCCAGTCCGGCCGACGGCGACAGCGCGGCCATGACCAGCAGCAGGAACAGTGACGTTGCGGTCGAGCTTCTCATGTGCCGGGACTTACAGGGCCTCGCCGATCGGGTCGCCGACCGTGTAGTTCACGAAAAGCGCGTCCGAAACGTCGTCGACCAGCCGGTTCCAGCTCGCACCGTAGAGCGCCGCGGCTACGGCCTCGGTCCGCAGCCAGCGCAGCGTACCGCCGGCATCGACCGCATAGACCTTGGGGTCGGTCTGGATCTTGATCAGGCGAACCCCCGGCCGATAGGTGACGTTGCCGCCCAGCGGGACGGATGCGATTTGGCTGTCGGACAGCTCGACCACTCCGGCGAAGTCGTCATACCAGGTGCGGTGCGTGGCCAGATTAGGAAACACGTAGCGCCGACCGTCGACACCGCAGTAGTACACCGCGGAATCGGACATCGACTTGATGCGCATGTTGGGGACGCAGCCGGCCGGAGCGTCCGAGGTGGACAGGCCGAGGTCGGCGCCGATGGTGGACGCGGCAAAAGTGGCGGCGGTCGGATCGTAGCCGTAGGAAACGAGAGTCTGCGATCCGGTCGTCTCCGTCGGTGCCGGCTCCTCCTCGCCGCTGTCGGTCGCGTCGCCGATCGCGAACTCGCCGCTCATGGCCAGGGCGACAATGAACCCGGAGTCGTAGGCGTCGAGCTTGATGCGGGCATGCGCCGCGGACAGCGACGACGGAACCTCCCAGACGTAGAACCCGCTGTTGATCAGCCCGTCGGCCAGCACGGTGCCGAAGGTCTGCCCGCCGTCGGTCGAGAGCCTCAGCCGAACAGCGTTCGGACTGTGCCCGGCCAAGTTCGACCAGAAGACGTTGACCCGACTGCCGGGAACGAGACGATCGCCGGCGGCCGGGGCCACGAAGCCGATGTCCGGCGTGGTGTTGATGCTGTAGGCGGCCGAGATGACCGTGCATTTCTGGTCGAGCGGCCTGAAGGTCACGGTCCGCGGGCCGTAGACCAGCAGCCGGTTGTCGCGGTCCGAGATCACGTTGCAGATCGCCACTCCTCCGTCGTTCTCGACGACCGACGGATAGAGCCCGGGCGTCCGCACCTCAAAGGCCTCACCGGCCGGAATGGCCGCCGTGACCGAATCGTCGGAGACGGACAGCGAGCTGTAGGACGAACCGGCCTTGACCACCATCGTGCCGCCGGTCAGCGCATAGCTGGTGTCAGTCAGGAAGGTGGACGTGCCGGCAGCCGAGACGGGAACCGCACCGGCCAGCAGCGAAACTAGGACGACGGCCGAGGCCAAGAGACTGGACTTCATATATATAGGAAGGCGAAGACTTATTTCTCCGTCATTATAGGCGTTTCGGACGGCATCGGCCACCTCTCGCGGCAACGAAAAGACGCCCACCTTGCGATGGGCGCCCTTTCCGTCTCGCGAATAAGCGGGACTTGGGACGACTTCGTTCCTTCCTGGACTTTCCTCGACCGGCTGCAGCCGGGACGTTCCGAATCGACGGACGCTGCCCGTCCGTGACCGAACCGCCCTCGAGC
>JBDRRB010000024.1:0-7197 GCA_043825985.1 bacterium
GCATCCCAAGTTCGAGCGCGACGGCTTCGACGTGCACAGCGAGGAGGAGATAACCTTTCCGCAGGCCGCGCTCGGGACCAAGATCGACGTGGCCACGCTCGACGGCGACGTGACGCTCAAGATTCCGGCCGGCACGCAGCCGGGAACGGTCATGCGGCTCAAGGGCAAGGGGGTTCCGTTTCTCAAGCGCAGCGGACGCGGCGACCATTATGTCACCGTGCGCGTGTCGGTGCCGACCAAGCTGACCCGCCAGCAGCGCAGGATCCTTGAAGGTTGGGAATGATGCGAATGTGGTAGGTTTCATCCTCTTAGCAAGAGGACAGTATCCGTGGTGGTAGCTCTATTTTTAGATTCCTTTTAGAACGTAGATATGGATTTTGGCGATTTCGCGGAAAAGTTCGGACGTCTGGGCATAGACAGGGATAAGCTGCCGGAGATGATTCCGGAGAAGTTGATGTTTGACAGGGAGAGCATTCCAGAGGATTTGGCAGCCTCACTGACTAGAGTTTTGTCCAAGCTGGATAAGTTGAATATGGATATGCCCTTTTTGCATATCACACCGACCATGACCATAGATCAATTAGGTGTCGGTTCACCGACCGGTTTTGATCAGTCGATCGTCGACCGCGGGCTTGATCGCAACACGAGCGGTTCTGTGTTTGTTGATCGTGATCCGAATAGGAACTGGAAGGAGGCCATGCCCGGATATTTTGCCGACCGACCGGAGGTGCTGATTGAGGACATTAGAAAGGCCGTGCAGAATTTTATCCATCATGGAGTAAGGACAAATAAGGCATCTCTCGGTTTTCGCAGTAGACGCGGAAGTCGGGAGGCTGACTACGCAGCCCAAGGTCGGGGCGTGCCGGTGCTCATGGTGGCCGACCAGACCGGAATCAGCCGACGTCGTGGAGTCGACGGCATCGAACATTACATCACCGATGAACGCATGCCGCGCGATAGGATCATGGGTAAGTTGGAGATAGCTGACCTTAACATGGAAGATCGGGACGATGTCGCTAAGCTGGTCGAGGAATTCTCAAAACTTGTAGAAGATTATGCGGACAGAAAACTTGGCATCGTCGCGTCTTAGTTTTTAAGGTTTGGAATGGTCGGCGACAAATTGGTTGTCTGATTTGATTTTGAATCGATGGCAGGTAGAGAGGGGAGCAAGACCTTTTTTCGCCACCGATTGTGGATACCGAAACGACGGGCGAGCGTCGCCGTGCTATACTGTATGCGTTCTAAGGAGGAATAATCGCGGCTTCGGCCGCCATAAGACCAATGCTAATGCTGGCAGCGGCAGCGGCGGCGGAAACCGGTCCCGGTCAGGGGCTGGTGAAGGCCGTCGACGGTCTGGTCGGATACGTGTCCGCGGTGAATTGGGCCACGCCGACCTGGGACCTGTTCATCGTCATCTTCTTCGTCGTGACGGTGTTCCTTTACGGCATGTCGCTCGGTCGCGACCGGATCATCGTCATCCTGGTCTCGATCTACATGGCGCTGGCGGTCGTCTCCAACGTGCCGGTCGTCAGCTCATCGAGCGGTTCGGCCAACGTGCTGGTCGGCAACCTGTTCGTACTGAAGGTCACGACCTTCCTCGGCCTGTTCATCCTGCTGTTCTTCCTGCTGTCGAGGTCGGCCCTGATGCGCACCTTCGGCAACCTGGCCAACGGCTCCTGGTTCCAGATATTCCTGTTCTCGATTTTCCACGTCGGACTGCTGGTGAGCATCACGCTGTCCTTCCTGCCGCCGGACGCGGCCAACAACCTGGCGCCGCTCACCCGGACAGTCTTCGCTTCCGACTGGGCCAAGTTCATTTGGGTGGTGGCTCCGGTCGCGAGCATGATGGTCCTGAAGGCCTAGGCAGAATCGTCCGGTCGACAAGCCGCGATGTAAAAAAGTAACTGGTGTCGTACAATGTAATGAACAAAAAAAGCGCAAACGGCGACAGTCCCCCTGCGGGTGTTCTCGGCGACAGTGCCGAGTTTTTGTTTTTTACGCTAAATTCTTCCGTTTTCGCGAATTTTTTGATTTTTCGCCGAATTTTCATTTTCCGGTCATTTTTTTGGCTAACTTTAAATACTTTTTGGCAAAAAATGGGAGCAGAAGACCTTGGCCGCAGCAGGACCAGGTGCTAGCATGACTTCGTTCACTTAGAACCAACTATGCTCAAGCTTTTCGACTCGTACACCCGGAAGGAACGCGCCTTCAGGCCGCTGCGCAAGGGCAGGGCCACGATCTACGGCTGCGGACCGACCGTCTACAGCAGCGTGCACATCGGGAACCTGCGCACGTTTCTTTTTTATGACCTGCTGCGCCGGTTCCTGGAGCAGTCCGGGCTTGAGGTCACGCAGGTGATGAACATCACCGACGTCGGGCACATGCTGGCTGACGCCGACGAGGGCGAGGACAAGATGGACGTCGCCGCCCGGGAACGCGGACAGACGCCGCAGGAGGTGGCCGAGTTCTACACCCGCCAGTTCTTCCGCGACATCGAGCGGCTCAATTTCCGTCGGGCCGACGTCTACCCGCGGGCCAGCGAGCACGTGCCGGAGATGATCCGGCTGATCGAGCGGCTGATCGAGCGCGGCCATGCCTACAAGGTCCGGCACGAGGACGGCGCGTCGAGCGTCTACTTCGATGTCTCGACTTTCGCCGGCTACGGGAAGCTGTCCGGCAACAAGATCGAGGACCTGAATCCCGGCGCGCGGATCGAGGTCCGCGACGAGAAGCGCCATCCGGCCGACTTCGCGCTGTGGATCCACAATCCCAAGCACCTGATGCAGTGGGAGACGCCCTGGGGCAGCGGCTATCCGGGCTGGCATGTCGAGTGTTCGGCCATGGCGATAAAGTATCTCGGCGAGACAGTCGACATCCATGCCGGCGGCGAGGACAACCGGTTCCCCCACCATGAATGCGAAATCGCCCAGTCGGAATGCTCGACCGGGCGAGGATTCGTCCGCTGTTGGCTGCATGTCACTCACCTGCTGGTCGACGGGGAGAAGATGTCCAAGTCGAAGCGGAACTTCTACACCCTCGACGACCTGCTGGAGAAGGGCCACTCGGCCCGGGCCGTCCGCTACCTGCTGCTGTCGTCGCATTACCGTCAGCCGTTCAACTTCACCCTGTGCGGGCTCGACGCGGCGGCGTCGGCGCTCGACCGGCTGGACACCTTCGCCGACACCCTGGGACGGCAGTCCGGTCAGGAGAAGGGCGTTCGGGCCAATCCGGCCGCGGCCGCCAAGAAGGCGTTTGTCGTGGCCATGAACGACGACCTGAACGTGCCGGCGGCACTGGCCGCGCTCTTCGACTACGTGCGCGACGCCAACGACCGGATGGCCGGCGGCGGATTGAGCCGGGCCGAGCTGTCTGACGCCGGAAAGCTCTTGGCTACGGCCGGTCAGGTGCTCGGGTTCACCTTCGGCCGTTCGGTCGGCGACGAGGAAGTTCCGTCGAGCGTGCGCATCCTGGTCGAGCGGCGGGAGAAGGCTCGGACCGAGAAGAGTTTTGCCGAAGCTGACCGGATCCGGCAGGAACTATTGGAGAAGGGCTATGAAATCGAAGACACGTCTGAAGGTCCGGTCATCAAGCGCAAGTAGCCGTCTTGCGGTTAGATCCTGTCCGAGATCAAGTTCCGGTCTTTGGTGACCTTTTGGTCCTGCTGATGAACCGAAAAGTCCCCGTTCGGTGCGGGGACTTTTTTGCATCACAGGAAACCCCGCACGTAGGCGGCGTCCCTCGGTTTTTGTAGCCGCCGGAGTGCGGGGATGAATGTGTCCGCTCTTGCCATGCCCCGTGGGCATGGCAAGGTGCTCTCATGAGAACGCGAATACCGGCACATGTATCACGTCGTTTGGGGTACAAAGTAACGAGGAGACTATACGGCGATACATAGAGCATCAACGAAAGATGGACCTGCCACAACAGCCCAGCTTCGTGTTCGAATGAGAACGAAAAGGAAACCCCGGACTTTAGTCCGGGGAGGGTGTCATTCTTTTGTCTGTCTTTAGCAAGCTCTTAGGCGAGATGTGATGTGTTCGGCTGGAGCGGTTTGTGAAGTGAAGCGTACATGCTAGTACGTTGAACGAACAAACCGCGAAGCCGGATGCAGCACACTCGACCTAGAGCTTGCCTGTCCTTACAGCCATTTCTTCCATCTCAGCAGCGTCACCGTCCCGGCCATGGTGGCCATAACCAGCCCCAGCATTATCCAGAAGTCGTAGGGGTTGCCGCGGATCGGCATGTGGTCTGCGCCCATGGCGAAGATCGCGGCCACGAGAGTCGTCGGGAAGATGATCAGCGCCAGCGCCGCCAGCCGCTGCGAGGCCAGGCTGGTGCTGTTCGTGATGAGCGAGGTGTGCGAGTCGTAGACCGCGTCGATGGTGTCGCGGTCGTTCTCCAGGTAGTCCCAGATCTCCTTGGTGTGTCCGACCAGGTCCTCGAAGCGCAGGTCCAGCCCTTTCAGGTTCAGCAGTCCGGGCGACCGGCTGAGGAACTTGCGGAGTACGGTTTTGTGTCCCTGCATGGCCTGACGGCACTGGACGATGTTCGACTTGATGCGCAGGATGTTCTGCGCCGTCTCGTGACCGGTCTGGTTGAACATCTCCCTCTCCGCCTTGAGGATGTCGTTCGACATGTGGGTGAGCAGCGGGAAGACCGACACCAGCAGCTCGTGCAGCAGGTTGCTGAGCACTTCCGCTGGCGTCTTGCCCAGCCGCTTGCGCATCAACCGTTTGTCCTCCAGACAGGCGTCGGTCAGGTCGGAGAGGAGCGGCATTGGTTCGGCCTGGCTGGTGACGACGAAGTCGGTGCCGATGAAGAAGTCGACCTCGACCGGCCGGACCGTTCGGGTGTCCGGGTCGTAGAGCGGATACAGCAGCACCATGAACAGGTAGTCTGGACGTTCGAGCATCTTCGGCCGCTGGAACGGCGGAAGGCAGTCCTGAAGATCCAGGTCGAGCAGGAACGGCAGGTGCCGCTGCAGGGCCTGCAGTGCGTTGGTCGTCGGACGGAAGACGTTGATCCAGGTCACGCCGCTGGTTCGCGTCACCTGGATGTTGCGCGCCGGAAGCTGCGCGGCCGTCGTTGTCTTTTTGTTGCCGGTCATAACCGGATTATATCATACGTCAACCGACCGGATGCGCTTGCGTACGTCGCTGCGGTGGACATCCCGTCCGGCGTCGGCCGTCAGATCCATGTTCGTCGCATGACGGCGCTCTCATTTCGGGTCGCTTGTGGTAATATTAAGTCGCTTAAGATCACGAGCGACCAACCGCATGGACATATCGAACGTCAAACCCGTCGAGACAGGGGGGATTCGTCCGGAGATCGAATCGGGTCCCGAGGCCGAAGCGATTCCGGAGGGGGAGTCGTCTCTCGTTGAGCGACCGGTCGAGCCGGAGGACGGACGCGAGTCCCCGACCGAACCGGCCGAGGCTCCGGTGCCGTCCGTGCCGCCCGCCCCGCCGTCCGTGCCGCCCGCCCTGCGTTCCCGCGATCCGCTGCTGCTCGAGGTCGAACGGCACCTGGAGAGTGACCTGTGGGAGGTGTACGCGGACATGCCGGAGCAGGTGCGCGTCCGTTTCCGTCAGGAGGGAGAGAGGATCGCCCAGGTGATACGTGACGGGCTGCAGTCGGGCCGCATGGCCGCCCATTCCATCATGACCCTGGTCGTCCGGTGGCTGAAGATGATTCCCGGGGTGAACCGCTGGTTCCTGGTTCAGGAAGCCAAGATAAAGACAGATTCCCTGGCCAGTCTCGGCCGTGAGACCGGTGACGGTCAGTCATGACTATGCTCATTCCGTTGTTGCAGGTGACGATCATAACCTCGGAGCAGCAGCAGGCCGTGCGCGGCTTCGTCGGCAGTCCGAGCTTCTATATCCTATTGGCGGCCGCCGCGGCGGTCGTCTTGGCGTTGGTCGCGGTCCTGACGCTGCATTCCCGCTTCAGGTCCAGGTACCAGCGGGCCGTGGCCTTCCATCGGACCGTGATGCTGGTGACGGTTCCCAAGGAGTCGGCCGAAAAGACCGAGTCCAGCAAGCGCGACAAGTCGCTGTCCGAGATCCAGGAGGACATCGCGGTCATGGCCGGAATATTCGCGGCTGTCGGCGGGCTGCGTGCCCAGCGCGGCGCCAAGGCGGCGGTCTTCGGACGCGACGACACCCTGTCGTTCGAGATCGTCGCCCAGGACGGGATCATCTCGTTCTACATTGTCGCCCCGGACGACCTGCGCGATTTCATCCAGCAGCAGGTCCAGGCACAGTACAGCCACGCCCAGGTCGAGGTCGTCGGGGACTACAACATCTTTTCGCCGCAGGGCGAGATCGTCGGCTCCGACTTCGGCTTCCGTCGGCAGGTGTTCTTCCCCATCCGCACCTTCGAGAAGATGGAGTCCGATCCGCTCAATGCCATCACCAACGCCCTGTCTAAGGTGGACAAGGACGACGGGGTGGCGGTGCAGATCGTCGTCCGCTCGGCCAAGAAGGGCTGGCGTGACCTGGGGCTGAAGGTGGCCAGCGAGATGCATCAGGGCAAGAAGCTGAAGGAGGCGCTGCACGGCGAGCCGAAGATCAAGGTCCTGACCGACGCGCTGAAGTCGAAGTCGGCCGACGTCGCGCCGAAGAAGGACTACCAGCTGTCCGAGCGCGAGCGGGAGATGGTCAAGTCGATCGAGGACAAGGCCGGGCATCTGGGCCTCGACGTCAACATCAGGGTCATCGCCTCGGCCGCCAACCGGGCCAAGGCCCAGGCCTACCTGAGCAACGTCGTCGGGTCGTTCACCCAGTACAACATCCCGCAGTACGGCAACGAGCTGGTGCCCAAGGGCAAGGGGCAGGAGAGGATCATCGACGGGTTCATCTACCGGGCCTTCGACGAGCGGCGGCGGATGGTCATGACCGGCGACGAGCTGGCCAGCATCTACCACTTCCCGCTGCCGACGACCGAGACGCCGAACATCCGCTGGCTGATGGCCCGCAAGGCGCCGCCGCCCGCCAACCTGCCCAAGGAGGGCATCCTGCTCGGAACGGCCGAGTACCGCGGCGTGGTCACGAACGTCTACCAGAAGCACGACGACCGCTTCCGTCACATGTACGTGATCGGCGGTTCCGGTTCCGGTAAGTCGGAGTTCATCGCCAAGATGATCGAGCAGGACATACTGGCCGGGTTCGGGGTCGGCGTGGTCGACCCGCACGGCGA
>JBDRRB010000025.1:0-17876 GCA_043825985.1 bacterium
TAGGCCATTTCAGATTTTTGAAGGTCATTCGATTATTAATGAATCGTGGATTCTCGGGTCAAGCCCGAGAATGACAGGCGTAGAGGTGATTTTCACCTGTCCCTTTGGTACCAGGTACCTCGGTGCCAGGTGACGAAAACAAAACCGGCCGCATAAAGCGGTCGGTTTTGGTTGGTTTTTGAAGCGTGAGGCGGGAAAGGCTATTCCTTGTCCTCGGCAGCCTCCCCGGACTGGTTGTCCTCAGACGACTCGTCCTTCGGTTCCTCGGCCGGCTGCTCATCGTCCTTTTTCTCCTCAGTCTTGCCCTCGGTATCCTTCGGTTCGTCCAGCGGCTCGTCCTCGAGCGCCTTGAGGGACAGGCCCAGACGGTGCTGCTCCGGCTCGATCGAGACGATCATGAATTCCAGCACCTCGCCCGGTTTGGCGATCTGGTGCGGGTCGCTGACCGGCTTGTGCGACAGCTCGGAGATGTGCGCCAGCCCGTGGATCTCCGGATCCAGCTCCACGAAGAAGCCGAACGGGTTGACCTTGAGCACCGTTCCCCTTACCTTCTGGCCGATGCGGTAGCGCTCGCCGACGCCCTTCCACGGGTCGTCGATCAGCTTCTTCATCGACAGGAAAATCTTGGAGCCCTCGATGCCGATGATCTCGGCCTTCACCGTGTCGCCGACCTTGAGCAGGTTCTTGGGATGGTCGATGCGCTGCCAGGCGATCTCCGAGATGTGCACCAGTCCCTCCAGTATGTCGAACTTCACGAACGCGCCGAACTCGGCGAGCGCGCTGACTTCGCCCTCCACCGTGTCGCCGATCTTGTACTTGGCGATGACCGAGCGCTGCTTCTCCTCCCAGACCGCCTTCTCCGAGACGATCAGCTTCTCCTCGGCCTCGTTCACGTCGAGCACGCGCACGTCCATGCCCTTGCCGACGAACTTCTTGAGCTTGTCGAGGATCTTGGACTTGTCGCCGCCGGCCACGCGCGGGTAGTTCTCCGGGGCCAGCTGCGAAACCGGCAGGAAGCCCGGGATGTGGTTCAGCCTGACCAGCAGGCCGCCCTTGCTCGCCTCGGTGATCTTGACCTCGACCGGTTCGCCGCTCCGGAACAGCTCCAGGATCTGGTCCCAGGCCCGGCGGTGTCCGGCGAAGCGGAAGGAGAGTTCGACGTCGCCGTTCTCGTTCTCCAGGTCGATGACCGTGGCCTCCACCTCGTCGCCGACGTTGACGTCGGAGAACTCGCGCGACGGGTCGACCACCTCACGGCCGCGCACCACGCCGGTGCGGAAGCCGTCTATCTCGATGCGTACCTCGTTCTTGCCGACCGCGATGACCGTTCCCTTGACCACGTCCCCGGCCTTGGGGATGTTCAGGAAGGTCTTGTCGACCATGAACGACTTAAAATCCGGGCCGCTAGGCCTGGCTGTAGTTTCCTCGGTATTGATAGTGGCATCTTCTGCCATATTTTGCGCTTGTCTTAGCCATTTTCCGCTTTAGGCGGACATAGCCCCGGTTCGTAATGCGCCCGGACCGGGATTGTTAGCGAAGGCAGTATATATAATGTAGGCCGACGCTGCAAGGGGCGGCAGTGAGGCCGGGCTGATCGGCCTTTCTGGTCCACGAGAGCGGGGATTGGCAGTTTTTAGCTGATATTAGGGCGGCAGGCTTGACTTTTTTTGGTTTTTAGGCTTAATCTGAGTGCACGGTCGATTGTTTGGCCGAAAGAAAGGGAGAGAAGGATGAATACAGTTCGTTGTAATCTGGAAGACAGTTGGCTCGTGACGACCTTGGTCGGGCTGAAGTTTTCGCCGGACGGACGGTGGCTGGTCGCCGTCGACGATGCTGCCGAGCTGAGCGTCTTCGATACTCGGACCGGTCAGCCGGTCTATTGCGGGCGCACCGCGGTCGAGCTCGACGAGGGAACGGCCCGGAGCTGGCTCGATTCCCATGTGACGTTTTCGACAGACGGAAGGCTGGTCGCCCTGACCGACCAGCTGGAGACGGTCAGGGTGATGCGGATCAGCCGGGAAGGGGATTGGAGCATTCCAGAAACTCTGGGCTCTTTCTCGGTCGATGACGGATGCGTTCTGTCGCTGTCGTTCTCGTCCTCACCAGACGAACAGCGTCTGCTCGCAGTCTTCGAATACTCCGGTGTCGCGGTCTGGTCCGTCGGGCAGCTCGACAAAGGTCCGCTGTGGCAGGTCGAGGGTCGTGAGTCCGCGGTGTTCTCGCCGGACGGTCGGCATGTCTTCTGCTGCGGTCCGAAGCATCCAACCGAGATGCGGGACGCGGGGACCGGCGAGGTGGTCCGCACATTCAAGACGAACGAGTTCGTCGGAGCCTACGAGCTTCGGCTGTCGCCTGATGGTTCGTGCCTGCTGACCCTGCCATTGGATAACGATCGACTGCTGCTCTGGGACACGAGCGACGGACGGCTGTTGAACGTGCTCGACGAACGTGACGAGTCCGGTCAGACGGACGGCAGGTCGGTCATCGACTTCAGGTTCTCGAGAGGACAGCAGGGAGAGACGACCGTGATGTGCCTGTCCGGTTACCGGCCCAGTTCGTCGGATCCGTGGCGGGTCGTCCGGGTGAGCTGCCGAAACTTGGCCGGCGACCTTCTGGGGACGATAAGCCATAAGAACGTCGTCTCCGGTGAACTCCTCGCAGACAGTTCGGTCCTGGTTTGGGCCGTCAGTTGTCAGACGGAGAGGGTCGATCTGTCTTGTGCTTCTGGCCTTCGGAGCTGGCCCGAAGGAAAGACAGTCAGTCTGGTCACCGCCGACTCGTGGCAACGGCAGCCGATCATCTGTCGGGTGGTGAAGAATCCGGAAGAGCCCTCAAACAGGGCTCAAGTCTCGGTCGGCGGATCTCTTTGGTCAGTGAGTTGCCGACAAGCCGAGATGGCCGAACTGAGACTGGCTGTGGCCACTGTCCTCGACTTCGACATCTGCCTGCTGGCCATGGCCGGCGGAGACAGCAGAGACGAAGCTTCGTCTCCGCCCGGTCTCCGTCTGGTTTCATTGCTGCCCTAGCTCTGGGGCGGCCGGTTTATTCATGTCCACGACAAGGATGGTCCTCTCGGACCGTCCTTTCTTTTTGTCCGGGCGGGCTTCTGATACAATTTCGGTTGAACGATAACGAGACCGTATGGGAATTTTCCGCCGGAGAAAATCGCACCGCCATCCGCACACCTTCACGCTGCGCCTGTTGGAGTTGGCGCTCGACCGCCTGCCGCCGGGCTTCGAGGAGTCGGACCGCCGGGCCTATGTCCGCCGTCTCAGGTCGTTCGAACGGGACTTTCGCGTTCCGTACGAGCAGATCCGGCTGACCGTCGCCCAGCTCGGCCGGGACAGCTGGTCTCAGCGCCGGGCCTACCAGGAGATGTACGACCGCTACGGCCGCTCGTCCGAGGAGTCGTACCTGATCCGCAACCTGGACGAGGGGCTGCGCGAGAAGTACGAGAAGTTCATCCTGGACGGCGGCAAGATCAACTACATCGAGGATCGGGTCAGGACCGAGAGGGAGCTGCTGTCGCCCAGTCCGTTCGAGACCTACTTCACGCCGGAGGAGAAGTTCGCCGTGACGCAGGCGCTGCTGCGGGCGCGGGATTCGGCGCGCGAGGAGATCAATTCGCTCGTGACCGGCAAGAAGGGCGACGAGTACCGGTCGCTGGTCGCCGAATACACGCGGCGCGAGGCCGGCATCGACCGGAAGATAGGGGAGCTGAAGCGGCTGGCCGGACTGAGCCGCAAGTGGCACGACACGATCGACGACCGCGTACGGGTGATCGAGGAGGGCTGGTCGGTGATCGAGCCGAGCATGGACGAGGAGAAGCTGGATCGGGAACTGGAGTATTGGCACGGGACCCTAGCCTCCTTCCTTAGAACTTAGGGCGGGCAGGCCCTGGGTCAGGCGCATAGCACCGAGCTTCGCGATCCGCTTGCTCAACGTACGTTAACAGTACGTCTCGCTGCGCGGATCCCTCCAGCTCGGCACTCTGCATCCCGCCCAGTGCCTGCTCATGAAAATCAATTTTGATCAAATTGGACTTTCGGAGTCCGCTTTGTTTTTGTTCTAACCAAGCACATCACATCCCGCCCAAAGACCACTGTCGGCCGTGTCGACTCCCTCACAGGAGTTTTTTGTTTGCCCGCAAAACCCCGGGCGTAAGCCCGGGAGTTCCGTATCCACTTTTCTCCCTCGGTCTTTATAGTGGCCGAGGGAGAAAAGACGAGCCTGCGCGTTTGGCCAAGAAACCCCGGGCGTGAGCCCGGGGAGTGTCATTCTCGCGTCAACCGTACCGCCGCAGTGTGGCGAGATGCCGTTCCGGTGTCGGTTCAACCCGCCGAATATTTTATTGGTTCACCCCGTCCGGCCACTTCACAGAAGCGGTCCGCCGTGCTACTCTGGCAACGCTCAAGAGGCAGCGGACAGCCGGACTTTCCGGCCGATTTTTCCTTAACGACTGCCGGATCCGGGCGCGGGGCAGGGGCCGAAGCGCGCCGCGGAATTCTTATATAGAACAGAATCGCTATGATCATCTCTTGGCTCGGATTTTCCTGCTTCAGGATCGAAGTTCAGAACCGCGACAGCAAGGTTGCGGTGGTGACGGACCCGTTCGCCGCCGAGGGCAAGGTCAAGCTGCCGCGCAGCATCACGGCCGAGCTCGTCACCTCCAGCCATGACGTGCCGCGGCACGGCGCCGTCTCCGAGATCGAGGGCAAGCCGTTCGTCATCAGCGGGCCGGGCGAGTACGAGGTCCAGGACGTGGCGGTGACCGGCGTGCCGGTCTACTACGAGGAAAAGGACGGCAAGCGCAGCGGGGTCAACACCGTCTGCTATTTTGTCGCCGAGGACCTCCACCTGGTGCACTTGGGCGACCTCAAGCATCGGCTCGAGGAGTCTGATCTTCAGGACCTGAGCGACATCGACATCCTGTTCGTGCCGGTCGGCGGCGGCGACGCGCTCGACGCCAAGCTGGCGGCGGACGTGGTGTCGCAGATCGAGCCGCGCATCGTCATCCCGATGAACTACTCGACCGACAAGATGGGCGAGGGACTGCAGGGGGTCGAGCCTTTCCTGAAGGCCATGGGCGTCTCCGAGCCGGAGAGGGTCAGCAAGCTGAAGGTCACGCCGCGCGACCTGCCGCAGGACGAGACCAAGGTGGTAGTAATCGAACCGCAATGACCGACGGACCGACCGACAGCGGCATGAGGCAGGACCGGGACGGCCAGGGCGACCGCCGGCGGGGCCTGTTGGCCGTGGCCGTGGTCGTGACCATGATCTTCGTCGTCGGTGCCTGGCTGCTGCTGCTTCCGTATCAGATAGACCGTGCGGCGATCGGGGACCAGGCCGACGTCGGCTGGGATTCCGTGCGCGAGAACCTCGACCAGCAGGCCCTGGACTTTCGAAAGTCCCTGGACGGGCTGGGAGAGGAGCTGGTGTCAGAGGATGCCGCTCCGCCGCCGGAGGGGTCGGGCGGAAAGGAAGCCGACGGGCGCACCGGCCCTGACCTGTCGGAGATATCGGAGATAGCGGAACGTCTGCAGGAGAAGCTGGCCGCCGCGGAGTCGGCCGCCGTCGAGACGGAACAGAAACAGTAGAGACTTCACCTCGAACCACATGCCACCACGCAAGAGGACAAGAAACGCGAAGGGCAGTCAGTCGGAGCTGCCGATCGACGCCCCGGCCGCGGCCAACGTCGTGAACCGCCTGATCAGCGACGAGATGCAGGAGGCGTACCTGGACTACGCCATGTCGGTCATCATGACCCGGGCCCTGCCGGACGTCCGTGACGGACTGAAGCCGGTGCACCGCCGCATCCTGTATGCGATGTGGAAGATCGGCCTCAGGCCGGGCGCCAAGTTCAGGAAGTCGGCCACTGTCGTCGGTGAGGTGCTCGGCAAGTACCACCCGCACGGTGATTCGGCGGTCTACGATTCGCTGGTCCGCATGGCCCAGTACTTCAGCATGCGCCACATGCTGGTGCACGGTCAGGGCAACTTCGGCTCGATGGACGGCGACTCGGCTGCCGCCATGCGCTACACCGAATGTAAGCTGGCTGGCATCTCCGAGGAGGTCCTGACCGACATCGAGAAGGATACGGTCGACCTGGTGCCGAACTACGACGGCGAGCACAAGGAGCCGACTGTCCTGCCGTCCAAGATCCCGAACCTGCTCCTGAACGGCACGGTCGGCATCGCCGTCGGCATGGCCACGAGCATCCCGCCGCACAACCTGATCGAGCTCTGCGAGGCGATCGACCGGCTGATCGAGGATCCGGAGGCGACGGTCGAGGACCTGATGGAGTACGTCAAGGGCCCGGACTATCCGACCGGCGGCATCATCTACGACAGCAAGGCGATCGCCCAGGCCTACCTGACCGGGCGCGGCGGCATCGTCATGCGCGCCAAGACCGAGATCGTCGAGGACAAGGCCGGCCAGTTCCGGATCGTGGTCAACGAGATTCCGTACATGGTGAACAAGGCCACGCTTCTCGAGAAGATCGCGGCGCTGGTCCAGACCAAGAAGATCGACGGGATCCGGGACCTGCGCGACGAGTCCTCGAAGGAGGGCGTTCGGGTCGTGATCGAGCTGAAGAAGGACGCCTACCCGAAGAAGGTCCTGAACCGGCTGTTCCACCTGACCCCGCTTCAGGACACCTTCCACGTCAACCTGATGGCGCTGGTCGACGGGCTGCAGCCGCGGGTACTGAACCTAAAGAGCGCACTCGAGCATTTTATCGAGCACCGCAAGCAGGTCATCCGCCGCCGGACCGAGTTCGACCTGGCCAAGGCCAAGGCTAGGGCCCATGTCCTGGAGGGACTCAAGATCGCGCTCGACCACCTGGACGAGGTGATCAAGACCATCCGCGCATCGTACGACCGCGATGAGGCCAAGCTGAACCTGATCAAGAAGTTCAAGCTGACCGAGATCCAGGCCGACGCCATCCTCGAGATGAAGCTGCAGTCGCTGGCCAATCTCGAACGCAAGAAGGTCGAGGACGAGCTCAAGGAAAAGATGAAGCTGATCAAGGAGCTGGAGGACATTCTTAACTCGCCGAAGCGCGTGCTCAAGATCGTCCAGGACGAGACTAAGGCGATCAAGGACAAGTACGGCGAGCCGCGCCGCACCCAGGTCGTACCGCACGGGGTCAAGGAGTTCGCGCAGGAGGACCTGATACCGAACGAGTCGACGGTCGTCATCATCACCAAGGACGGGTACATCAAGCGCCTGCCGCCGGACACCTTCAAGACGCAGATCCGCGGCGGAAAGGGCGTGACCGGACTGAAGACCAAGGAAGAGGACATCGTCACCGACCTGTTCTCGACTACCACGCACGCCGACATGTACTTCTTCACCACCCGTGGTCGGGTGTTCAGGCTGAAGGCCTACGACGTGCCGCAGACTACGCGCACCTCGCGCGGCCAGGCGATGGTCAATTTCCTTCAGCTGTCGCCGAACGAGAAGGTCTCGGCCGTGATGACCAGCGAGGACTTCTCGGGCTTCAAGTACCTGCTCATGGCCACGACCAGGGGTACGGTCAAGAAGACCGACGTCGGCGACTTCGCCAACATCCGCACCAACGGGCTGATCGCCATCAAGCTCAACGACAGCGACACCCTGAAGTGGGTCAAGCCGACCTCCGGCAGCGAGGACGTGCTCATGGTCACCAAGAACGGCCAGTCGATCCGCTTCTCGGAGAAGGACATCCGGCCGATGGGCCGCGTGGCCGCCGGCGTGCGCGGCATCAAGTTCAAGGGCAACGATATCGTGGTCGGCATGGACGTGGTTCCGGGCAAGGTCGCCGACGGTAAGCTCGACGTGCTGGTGGTATCGGCCAACGGCTACGGCAAGCGGACCGAGGTCAACGAGTACCGGCTGCAGGGACGCGGCGGCAGCGGCATCCGCACCGCGCACGTCACCAAGAAGATCGGCGAGGTGGTCAAGGGCATGGTCGTGAACGACGCCGACGACAGCGACTTGATGGTCGTGTCGACCAACGGCCAGGTGATCCGCGTGCCGCTCAAGACGGTGAGCAAGCTCGGCCGGGATACGCAGGGGGTGAAGGTCATGACGTTCAAGCAGGCGGGCGACTCCGTTTCGTCCGTGACATTGGTGTAGGGCAGGTCTTGGCTGGGCGCATTGCACCGGCCTTCGTCCGGCACTAGCTCAACGTACCCTTTAGTACGTTTCGCGTCGTGTCGGACTCCAGACCGGCACACTGCATCCCATCCAAGACCTGCGGTCTCGATCATGGTTCCAGACAGGTACACTTCACCTATCCGCCAGCTTTAGCGAAGGTGGATCCAGCTTGAAGCCTGCTGAGACAGTCGTCTCACATCCAAATTAGAGCCCGCTGATTGATTATTGACTGCCCAGCCGGGCACATTACATCCCGCCCAGAGCCTGCACTGTACAGTTACTTTCCTAGACGACTACATTTTAATTATCTGATAGCAGGCCCCAAATTGGGGCTTCTCAGAATCAACTAATGTCATTCCCGCCCCCGCCTTCGCGGGGGGCAGGCTCCGGCGGGAATCCACGATAGTCTTATGAAGAAAATCCTTTTCACTTTCGGGCTGGTCGGCAGTTTGGCCCTGCTGGGAGCGGGCTGCACCAAGGTGACGATTCAGGATGAGGTCAGTGACGGCGCTGGCAGTTCGACGGTCGTCGACGAGGCCGGCGTCAATCTGGAGCTGAACGGCCTGACCTTCTCCATGCCGGCCGACTGGTCGATCCGGTCCGTGGACGGCGACACGGCCATGATCAGCGTGCCGGATTCGGAGTACGACGTGGTGGTTCCGTTCAGCGTAGTGGAACAGGACGATCAGCCGTTTGCCGTCGCCGACGATTGGCTGCAGGAGGAGACCGATTCCGGGGCCAAGATCTACGAGGAGATCTGTGCCCCGAGCCATGGCTGCCGCTACATCGTTCTCGGCGGCGTGACGTATCTGGCGACGTTCGGCATGCCCGAGAGCGACGAGCCGGTGCCGGATGAGCTGGATGGTCCATGGTTTCCGCGCACGGAAGTTTCCGACGAGGAGTTTCTCGACGTGATCAGCTCGGTCCGATAGGGGGCCGGACCAGGCCGTCGCGTCCAAAGCGCGTAATTGCATCGTCAGCCGACTGCCGGTAACGGCGGTCGGTTTCGTTTCTGGCGCTGACGCGGGCAATCGCCTACCATAGGGAATGTCGAAACAGAGAAACTGAAATTTTGGCTATGACCACCAAATCGAGTCTAGTCGGATTTTTTCGCGCGATCGTCAGGAGCTGCTACGACCTGGAGTTCTATCGCAGTGTCCGCACCGGACGGCTGAAGTCGGCCCTGCTCTATGCGGTCGGGTTTTGGTTCCTGCTGTCGGTCGTCTTCAGCCTGACCGTCGCCCTGCCTGAGGCACTGTCGCTGTACCGTGAGGTGAGCGGCGCCGTCAGCGACGGCCTGCCGGAAGGCACCAGCTTTGAGATCAGGGACGACCGGTTCGAGACAAATCTGGCGCCGGGGACCGAGTTTTTCCTGGGCGATCTGGTCGTGGTCGTCGATCCGACCGTAGAGGGCAAGGAGTTTCCGTTGGCCTTCAGCGACCGGACCGGAGCCTTCGTCGGTCGCGACACGATATTCGTCCGGCAGCAGGACGGACAGCGGGAACTGATTCCGTTCTCCGATCTGCCGGACGTGTCGGTGACCCGCGAGGAGATGCTCGACCAGGCCGGTCGCTGGAAGACGGCCTTTGTCGTCGGGGTGACAGTCGCCGTGGCGGTCTTCAGGCTGGTCTTCGGCTTCGTCGCCCTGCTGATCGACGCTGCAGTGACGGCACTTCTGGCCCTGTTCATCGTCCGGGCCTGGAAGCTCAGGCTAGACTATCGGCAATGGCTCTCCGTTGCCCTGTATGCCGTGACCCTGCCGTCCCTGCTGGAGTACGCGTTCGGCCTGGTCTCGTTCGGCATCCCGTTCGCCTCGACCGTCGTCTACCTGATGTTTATCCTGGCCGTGGCCATGGACGAGCGTTCCCGGCCGACCGGCGAGCCCAGGGTCGGCTGACGTCCGTCCCGAAACCATTGACATCGGACCCGGACCGCGCTACGTTTAAGGCGCTTTGAGCCAGGCCACGGCCGGCCGCAGCCGAACCGGATACCCGTGATTCGTTAAGGAAAAGTAAAGAGTCAGCCAAATATGGCCCTTCCAGGACATCGTAGGACCAGTTCTCACAAGCGGAGGAGGGCGTCCCATTTCGCGCTCAAGAAGGTGACCCTGTCTGAGTGCCCGAAGTGCCGGCAGCCGAAGCTGCAGCACCGCGCCTGCGGCAACTGCGGAACCTATTCCGGTCGCCAGGTGCTGAAGCTCGACAGCCCCGTCGAGAAGAAGGCCGCCGCCAAGCCGAAGGCCGCCGCCAAGCCCAAGACCGTCAAGAAGACGGCCGACAAGAGCAAGAAGAAATAGGAAGTACGGCGCGTGATCGTTTCGCGCGCCGCTTCCATTAGAGAGGGTCTTTCAGTCCCTATCATCACCGCCATGTCAAACCGACATCTCGCCCGGACAATCGCCATGCAGACGCTGTATCAGTGGGACTTCAACGGCAAGCCGACGCCGAAGGTGCCGGAGTTCATTTCCGCGAATCTCAAGGATTTCGCGCCGGACTTCGACGATAAGGGATTCATCTCCGAGCTGATCGGCAACGTCATCGCCAAGATCGACCAGATCGACGAGATCATCACCAAGTATGCGCCCGACTGGCCGATCGAGCAGATCACCAACGTCGACCGAAACATCCTGCGAATCGGCGTGTACGAGCTGAAGTTCTCGGACGTCATTCCGTCTCGGGTGGCGATCAACGAGGCCATCGAGCTGGCCAAGACTTTTGGTGGGGAATCCTCCGGTCGGTTCGTCAACGGCGTGCTGGGGGCAGTCTACAAGGATTCGCTGTCAGCCGGCGATATCAAGGAGGCCGACAGGGTGGAGAAGGCCAGGGGCGAGTCGGCCGGCGACGGGGACGGAAGTGGAGAGACGACCGGACTCGAACCGGTCGAGGGGGAAAATTAACAAACTTCGGCCAGACATGGCTTATGGCAAATCGGCGACTCGCGCCTGCGGGGCGAATTTGCGATGAGCGATGCGAACCACCGGTTCGGCCGATCTGGTTATGACTATGGCGGAAAGCAAGGACTTTTCCCCGCTTGAGGAGCGGGTCGGAATTATTTTCAGGGACCGCGAGGTGCTGACCCAGGCCTTCGTCCATCGGTCCTATCTCAACGAGCATCCGGGCTTCAAGCTCGGGCACAACGAGCGTCTCGAGTTTCTGGGCGATGCCGTGCTGGAGCTGGTGGTGACCGAATACCTCTACGGGAACTACCCCAATCCGGAGGGCGAGCTGACCAACTGGCGGGCAGCGCTGGTGAACGCCAAGACGCTGGCCGGAGTGGCCCAGGACCTCGGCCTGGAGGACTACCTCTACCTGTCGCACGGCGAGTCGAAGGACGGCGGCAGCAAGGCCCGGCAGTACATTCTGGCCAATGCCATGGAGGCCTTCATCGGGGCGATCTTCATCGACCAGGGACTGGAGGTGGCCAAGAAGTTCATCTCCGAATACGTGCTGACGCTGCTGCCGGAGATCCTGGAACGCCGCCTGTACATCGATCCGAAGAGCCGCTTTCAGGAATCGGCCCAGGACAAGCTCGGGGTGACGCCCAACTATCGGGTGCTCGACGAGCGCGGTCCGGACCATGCCAAGGAATTCACGGTCGGCGCGTTCCTGGGCGACGAGCTGGTGGCAACCGGACTGGGAACATCGAAACAGGAGGCGCAGGTCGCCGCGGCTGAAAGTGCGCTCGAGGCCAAGGGGTGGTAAGATGTGACCGTATGGCTCCCGGCTACGACAGTCCGAAGGTACGTGAGGTGATCGAACGTCTTTTCGGTTTGGCCGTTGACCGTGGCGCGTCCGACCTGCACCTGGTCGTCGGCAAGCCGCCGCTGCTCAGAATCTCCGGCGAGCTGGTGGAGATCGACGGCGCCAAGGAGCTGACGGCAGAGGTGTCGAAGCAGCTCTGCTTCTCCATACTCGATGACGCCGAACGGGAGCGTTTCATCGGTTCTCGAGAGCTGGACGTGGCCTACCAGATCGAGTCGGGCAAGCGGTTCCGCGTCAACCTGCACTGGGAGAAGGGAAACGTGGCCATGGCCGCCCGGGTTATTCCGGCCGACATCCCCCAGATGGAGGACCTGGACCTGACGCCGGTGGTGAGCGAGATGGTCAGCTATCCGCACGGCCTGGTGCTCCTGACCGGACCGACCGGGGCGGGCAAGTCGACGACCCTGGCGGCGATGATCGACCGCATCAACGCCACTCGGCCGGTCAACATCATCACGCTCGAGGACCCGATCGAGTTTATGTTTACGCCCAAGAAGGGCGTGATCAGGCAGCGGCAGTTCGGTCAGGACTTCATCAGCTTCGGCGAAGGGCTCAAGCACGTGCTGCGCCAGGACCCCGACGTGGTGATGGTCGGCGAGATGCGCGACATCGAGACGATCTCGACGACCCTGACCATCGCCGAGACCGGACACCTGGTGTTCGCGACGCTGCATACCTACGGTGCGGCCCAGACCATCGACCGCATCGTCGATTCGTTTCCGGCCCATCAGCAGAATCAGGTGCGGGTCCAGCTGGCCCTGACCCTGCGCGGCATCGTGTCCCAGCAGCTGCTGCCGAAGTCGGACGGCGGACGGGCCGCGGCCAGGGAGGTGCTGGTCAACAATCATGCCATCGCCAACCTGATTCGGGAGAACAAGATCCAGCAGATCGGCAATGTCATGCAGACTTCGGCCAGCGAGGGCATGTTTACCCTGCGGCAGGACCTGGAACGGATGGTGAAGGAGGGGACGGTCTCCAGGGAGGTCGCCATGGGATACATAATCGGCGGAGGGGAATTCGACGCGCCGGCCGGCCGAAAAAAGTGAAGTCGGTAGTTGGTTCGGGCTGATTGACGTTCGGCTGCGGCCGGGCTATTTTGTTCCAGTGAGGTCGACGTGGGCCTCTCGAGCGGGCGTAGCTCAACGGATAGAGCACTGGTCTTCGGAACCAGGCATGGGGGTTCGATTCCCTCCGCCCGCACCACTCCGGTCACCCCAAATTTTGGGGTGACCGGAGTGGTATGAGTTGTTGAGGAATCGAACGGCTGCGAGCGAGGCGCGAGGTGCCGTCCAACACCGAGCGCACGAGCGACGGCGGACGCGAGCCGGCGAGCGTTCGACGGCAGCCCGGACAACGAAGGCCGGCATTCGGCCGGCCGAGGCGGAATTCCCTCCGCCCGCACCACTCCTCTCGCCCCAGTCGATCTGGGGTGAAAGGAGTGGTATGAGTTGTTGAGGAATCGGACCCACATCCGCAAGTTCTACGTATGCCCGAGAAAGTTTTGGATCCGGCCGGGCATATTTGCTTGGCCGTCAGCGATTTTTCTGTCACTAGGAAATTTTATTCCGGTCTTTGCGATCGACTGGGCTTTCAGACTATCCGCGACAAAGAAAATTCCGTGGGCTGGGCAACTAGCGAGGGGTTTGGGCTGTGGTTTCGTCCGGCACGTCATGACACCCCTGCCTACAGATATTTTTCTCCAGGTCTTCAACATCTCTGTCTGAAGGCCGAATCCCCAAACATGGTAGATGAGGTGTATAAATACTTTTTGGAGGAAAAAGTACGGGTGCTGCATCCTCCGCGGAAATATCCAGAATATACTCAAGATTATTATGCCGTTTTTGTCGTTGAGCCTGATGGTTTTAAGCTAGAGGTAGCCTACTATTAGCCCAATCCATGTTGGGTCTTTACAGCTTCCAGGGGCCATGGTATACATCTCCCTGTTGAAATGGGTCGGTAGCTCAATTGGTAGAGCAAGTGGCTCTTAACCACTAGGTTCAGGGTTCGAGTCCCTGCCGACCCACCACGTGATTGGTCCCGGCCGCAAGCCGGGGCTTTTCTTTTGTCCGCCTGTGTCCGGCAGGGACGAGAAGGGCGGCGAGAGGACGCGAACCGGCGAGCGTCCGGTGCGCAGCCGCCCCGGTACCCGAGCGGAGCGAGGGGGAGCCCCGGCCGACCCACCACACGGAAGCCCCGGCCGGGAGGCCGGCGTTTTCTTTTTCCCGTTTTTATTTTTTGCTCGTGCGTTTCTGCCGTTAGAAAATTTATTAGTTCAGTTAGTCAGTCGAACGTGATCGTCTTAAGAGTCTGTCTATAATCTTGCCTTAGTAGGCAGGATCAAGTTTAGGTCGCGTCGGCATCGTCGATGATGTGTCGGGCCTTTTTCTGTGATATTATTTTATTGACTACGGTTTGATTTCGTCGCGACTCGCATGCGACGGTCCGTTTCCCGGCGCGGGCCGATTTATAACACGACCATACACGACCATAAAGTATCTCTTTCGACTTATGCCACAGAAAAAGAGTGCCGCACCGAAAAGGGCACCGTCGCGTAAAGTTAGGCCCGCGGGGAGCGGACCGGCCGGAGTGAAGAAATCCAAGACGATCAAGAAAACGGTCACAAAACCGAAGGAAGACGTTTCGGATAGTTCTGTTTCGGCTGACCCGTCGCAGAAGACCGTCCTGTCCGCCGGTGCAGGTGCGTCCCGCACTGTCGCACCGTCCGGTAAATCGACTTCGGTCCAGGGCAAGACCGCCATGGAGGAGGCACTTAAGGATCTCGACCGGATGATGTCGTCCGAGGATTCGGCCTACCGTCTCGGCTCGGCCGAAGAAGACGTCCAGGACTACGGCATGGGCGTCGGCGACCTTCTGGGGTCGGCCGGCAAGGGTGCCGTTGCGGACAGCGGTGAGGATCGTTCGCCTGCGGACGAGCCGACTTCCGGCAGGGGGAAGCTGTCAGTCGAGTCCATACTGCAGGGCGATGACTACGATGACTACGGGGACGACGCTGAGGAGGAGGCGTCGGCCACAATCGTGCAGCCGAAACGCAGAAACAAGGGTTCCAAGATATTGCTGGTGGTGCCGATCCTGGTGTTCGTCCTGGCCCTGCTGCTGGTGGCCGAAGGCCTGGGAATGTTCGGCGGTGCCGGACGTCGCTGGAGCACGGCAGTTCTGTCGGGGTTAAAGACCAGGTTTACGCCGTCCGAAGTCCAGCCGGCGTCGGACACGCGACGTTCCGACATTCCGTCGGTGGTCTCGGTGAACCTGTTGGTGGCCGCCGACCGTCCCGTTCAGGAAGGCTCGTTGCCGACGATCGTGTCTCGGGTGATAGAGACCGACGTCCAGCTGCAGGACACGTTTGCCGCGACCGGCGAGGCGGTTTCCGACGAGGCCCGGTCGGTGGGGACGATAACCGTGGTGAATGACACGTCTCGGGCTTTTCATTTCGTTCCGAGCACCAGGTTCCTTTCCGAGGATGGGGTGCTGTTCCGCCTGAAGAAGGCCGCGGACGTTCCGGCCGACGGTACGGTCGACGTCGAGGTCTATGCCGACGAGACTGGTCCGAGTGGCGACATCGGTCCGTCGAGATTCACCATTCCCGGTCTTTCCGCGGATCTACAGACTGGCGTCTATGGGCGCAGCGGTGCCGAGATGACGGGCGGCAGCGGAACCGTGGTGGCGGTCTCGGCCGAAGACCTGGCGGCGGCCAAGGACGAGCTGCTGACCAGGCTCCGCACCGAGGCGATCGACAACTTCTCGTTGATGCTCGATCAGGGGGAGAGCGTCGTCGGCGACCTGATAACCTCACGCGAGCTGGATGCCGTCGAACCGGAGGAGGGGACGCCGGGCGCGACCTTCTCGCTCACCCTGTCGGTCGAGTTCCGGGCCCTGGTCGTTCCGGAGGACGACATCGTCAGCCTGATGAGGGACCGTCTGGTCGAAATGCTGCCGGCTGACGCGAATGTCGGCGATTACGAGATCGGCAGCCCCCTCTATGCCGTCGAGGCCTACGACACGGTCGGCGAGAGGGCCGAGCTGCGGGTCGAATCGTCGGTCCGTCCGTACTAGGACGAATGTCGCCGGACCTTATCCAGCATTCTCTTACTAAAGAGCGAAGTTAGATCACTAAGTTCCCCCAAGGGATAGTCATCCTATGTCGAAACAGCAAAGTAAGGGTTTCACGCTGATCGAGCTGCTGATCGTTATCGGCATCATCGGTTTCCTGGCGGCGGCGGTCCTGGTGGCGGTCGATCCGGTCAGGCGCATCCAGGACTCCAGGAATGCCCAGCGCTGGTCGGAGGTAAACTCAATACTGAATGCCGTCCTGAAGAAGCAGGTCGACGACCGGGCGCTCTACAACGGCGAGTCGACGGCCCCGATCGTGACCCATGCCACCAACGTGCAGGTGATCGTCGACGACGACACGGGCATCGTCTGCAACGCGATCGGCACGCGACCGGGATGCGATCAGGTGCTCGACACGGCCGCGGCCAACAAGAACTGCGTGGCCAACCTGTCGGGCCTGCTGCCGGACTACATTGCCGAGGTGCCGACCGATCCGGCCGATGCGGCCTGCACGTCGGGCAGCGGCTGCACGACCGAGGGAGGTCTGGCCGTCGGCGACACCAACAGCGGCTACTATATCCATCGCACGACCGGCAACCGCATAGAGATCGGATCCTGCCAGCCGGAACAGTCGGCCACGATAAACGTCAAGCGCTGAGTCGATCCGTCTGAACAGCAAAGGCTCCGCCCATCAGGCGGAGTCTTTTGTCTGTCCTGTCGTTTGTTTCGTGGCAGAATCGTCGTCCGTGGCTATTGGTCCCTCTCTCGTTTCTCGATCTGCTGCAGCCAGAACTCGTACTGGATTTCGACCTGCTCCTGCCGCATCCTTAGGTCCTCATAGCTGTCGCGTAGCCTGACCTGCTCGTCCAGAATCAGCCATGACCAGCGCGCGACACCGATCGCCAGGGCCAGGCTGACGGCCGACACGGCCAAAGCCACGACGACAGGCAGCTGTATGCGCGTCGCATTTTCCGATGTCTTTTCTTTTCCTCGAAACCACATAGTGGCTTGATGGTAGCATCGGTTCGGGATACGGGGCAACGAACGGCTTTCGTGGCGCCTCCATAAATCAGAAACCGGACCGTCCGTCGGTCCGGTTTCCGTCGCGTTTCCTGCTGGGGCCTAGGAGCGTCCCTTGAGCGCGTCCTTCAGCGCCTTTCCGGCCTTGAATTTCGGCACGATGACCGGCGGGATCTGGATCTTTTCGCTGGGGTTCTGCGGGTTGACGCCCATGCGTCCGGCCCGCTGCTTGGCCGAGAAGGCGCCGAATCCGGCGATCGTCACCTCTCCGCCCGACTGGAGCGTTTGGGTGACCAGGCCGGTGAAGGCCTCGATCAGGTCCTCGACCTGCTTCTTTGACAGACCGACGCGGTCGGATAGGGCACTGATCAGTTCGGCTTTGTTCATCTTCATGGGTTTGTGGTTAGCGTATCGTTATTGTCTTTTGAATATGAGTAATCGTCTTGGCTGTCCCGTCATTCGGATCGACGTCCAGCAGAAGCGCGTTCACGACCGCCTCTCCCGAGGACGGTACCGAGTTCCGCATGGGGAGCTGGTCGGTGAAGCTGCACAGGGCCGGTTCGCGCTCGACGCCGATCACGCCGTCGCGCAGGCCGGTCATGCCTACGTCCGTGATGTAGGCCGTTCCGTCTTTCAGGATGCGCTCGTCGCGGGTCGGAACGTGGGTATGCGTCCCCCAGACCGCTGCCGCTCGGCCGTCGGCATGCCAGCCGAACGCGACCTTCTCCGAGGTTGCCTCGGCGTGGAAGTCGACCAGCACCGCATTTGGTTCGAGTCCGGCGGTCTCGACCAGAATTTTGTCGAGCGAACGAAAGGGGTTATCGGTCAGCACGTTGCTGAACACCTTCCCCACAAAGTTTAACACCAGCACCCTTTTTTCGCCAACCG
>JBDRRB010000026.1:0-7256 GCA_043825985.1 bacterium
GAGGACGATGTTATCGAGAGCTTCAAGAACAACGAGGACGGCATTGAGATGATCATCGTGGTCAGCAAGCTGCTGACCGGCTTTGACGCGCCCTGCGATACCGTTCTGTATTTGACCAAAGACCTGAAGGACCACGGTCTGCTTCAGGCAATCGCCCGCGTCAACCGCCTCTACGAGAACGAGACGCTGCCCAAGACTTCCGGATTCATCATCGACTACTCCGAGAACGCCAAGAACCTAGATCGGGCGATGAAGCTGTTCGGAAACTTCGCCACCGAGGACGTGGGCGGGACATTAGTGGACGTTACTGACAAGATTAAGGAATTGGAACAGAAACACGACGAACTGAACGACATCTTCACCGGAGTACCGGCCGACGACGAGGCGTTCATCCAGCACTTGGCTGCCGAAGACGACCGCCGGTTGTTCCACGACGCCTATAACGCTTTCGTGAAGACGTTCAATGAGTGTTTAGCCTTGAAGGACTTTGGGGCGAAATTCAATAAATTAGATACCTATAAACGGGAACTGGCACAATTCACAAGGCTACGCCATGACGTACGAATGAGGTACGCAGAAGACATCAATTTAGCTGAATACAAGAAACCTCTCACCGACCTTATCGACAAATACGTCGACACTACCGGATCGGTGGAATTACTGACCGCTCCGGTGGACATCACTGATCCGGAACGTTTTCAGGAAGCCATCGATAATCTTGGCTCGGACAAGTCTAAAGCCGAAGCCATCGCCGCTTTCGCCGACAGGACGATAAGGGAACGAATGGACCAGGATCCGGAATACTACAAAAGCTTCTCGGAGAAGATTCAAAGCGTCATAGACAAAATGCACGAAGGCGCTCTGGCCGCCGCTGAGGCATTGGGGCAGATCAAGCTGCTGAACGACGAGATGGTTAATAGGGAGGACTCGGGGGCGCCAGAGGCCATCCGAGACGTTAAAGGTGCACCGATATTCTTCCGCAACCTCAAAATCCACTTCGAGGACACTGCCGTTACGGACGAGCAGTACCAGAAAATAGTTTTGGGTCTGATTGACGTGATGAAGAATGAGACCATCGTTGATTGGCACCGAAATCCGGAAGTAATCCGCATCATGTCCAACCGACTGGATGACTACCTGTATGACCACGTACGGCAGAAGCTGGGCGTCGGACTGAGCGGAGAGGCAACCGCCCGCATTGCCCAGTCCTGCATTGACCTGGCGAAGAATAACGTGGATCTGTTCTCGATATGACCAAGGTCTTCCGATACGGCAAGCGCAAATACGAGTACAGCCTCCGTATTGAGGACCGAAAATCGTTGGGTCTGACCGTCACGCCGACCACGCAGATCATCGTTAAGGCTCCGTCTACCGCCTCCGAAACGAGAATCGATGACTTCCTGAAACGCAAGTGGGTCTGGCTGGAAAAGCAGGTGCAGTATTTCTCCAAGAAGCGCGGGGCTTCGAAACCGAAGGAATACGTGTCCGGTGAAAGCATTCATTACCTTGGAAGGCAGTACAAAATGATCGTGCTGGGCGACCATCCAGAAAGATGCGTGAAGCTGATGCACGGCAAACTGAACGTATGCATTGATTGCGGAGCTAACCAGACGATGCTGGTCGCCGCGACGCTACATGGCTGGCTGACAGAGAGGGCGCACCGAATATTCTCGGAACGTCTGGGTGAAATGCTGAAGCTGTTCCCCGGACGGAAACGTCCCGGCTTGACGATTCGACACATGAAAAAGCGTTGGGGTAGTTACATGAAGTCCGACCGAATCATACTGAACCGAAACCTAATCCACGCCTCGAAAGACTGTATCGATTACGTTATCGTCCACGAGCTTTGCCATTATCGCCACAAGAACCACACAGCGGCCTTCTACCGCTTGCTGAACGATAAGTATCCTGGTTGGGAGAGGGTGAAAGAAAAGCTGGAGACAAGATATCTATGACCAAAAAGAAGCCCGGTCCAAAACATCCCAAGTCCTATCTGACAAATCTGGCTAACATGAAGCTGCTGGTCTCTGATCCGGAGTTTCAGGCCATTGTCTCCGAAATACGAGGTCAGCTGAACATCCCCGAGAATGGGATAAAAACTGACATCGAAATGCAGAAATGGCTTGAAAAACACCTCGACGACGGCGACCAGGTCATGGAAAACGAGGAATATCAAAGCCGTGGCAGGATCATCTTCGACGACTATGAAGCCGGCAGGATAGACCATGGCGAGTACTGTACCCGCATCAACCGTCACGATGAGGAGATTCCGCTCAACTACAAGGCGGCACGGATCAAGTTCATAATCGAGAAGTTCGGACTGCCGGAGAACTACTGCAGCCACATCGAAAACTACATCGTCTCAGGCCAAATAACCGCCCCGACCTCCAATTTCGTTCTCGGACCGTTCAAAATTCCCAAGTTCAGGAAAAACCATGACGAGATAAGGCACATCACCGTCACCTTCTACACCATACCGACTGACGAGGACTTACGACTGGCCAAAAAATTCGTAGAGCAAATGGCGACACGCAGGGGCATGCGAATCTACCGAGAGCTATCTCATATCGATCGAGACCTGGATATCGAGCAGTGGTATAGGGAGAAGGAGCGGTTCGATGCAGTCGAAAACGCCAGCTACAGGACGACGGCCGCGGAGATAGCGGAAGAAAAACTCGGTGATCGGTCAAAATCCGGACAGGTCAGGGCGATCGTCAGGGACCTAGGCAAGACCCGCAAGAAGCGCTTCCGGACCCGTGAGAAAACGTAGGGCGAAATTTCTCACGCTCCGCAAAAACCGCCTGGTAGTGTCATGGTGTAAATCATCATGACCTTTTGCTTATGCAGAAGAGCAAGAAAGATATCCAAATAACCGAGGTCCGAGTAGCCGACCTCAAGCCCGCCGGCTACAACCCCAGAAAGTGGGACGAGTCGGCCAAGGAGAAACTTAAGGAAAGTATCAGGCGGCACGGGTTCGTGGATCCGGTCATCGTCAACGGCGCAGAGGGACGCCGAAACGTCATTGTCGGCGGGCACTTCCGGGTGGAATGCGCCAAGGAGCTCGGCCTGGAGAGGGTCCCGGTCGTTTACCTGAACATTACGGACGAGCAGAAAGAGAAGGAATTAAATTTGCGTCTCAACAGAAATCAGGGCGAGTTTGATATCGAGCTCCTGCGTAACTTCGACATGGATTTTCTGCTGGACATAGGCTTCGACGACAACGACCTATCCGACATCTGGTCGGACATGCTGACGATCGACGAGGACACCATCCCGGAGGCCAAGGAGCCACCACCGGATAGGCAAGCCGTAGCCCAACCGGGCGACCTATTCGCGCTGGGTAGACACTTCCTAATTTATGGTGACTCAACTGACCCAAAGACCGCTAAGCGACTCGTGGGCGAACACCGGATGGATGTGGTCTATTGCGACCCGATATTCAACATAGGATTTGACTACGCCGATGGACTGACAACCAAAGGAAAGTACGGCGGCAAAACCACGGACAAGAAAGACGACGACGAATACGCGAATTTCTTGCGCCAGACCATTGCGAACGCTTTAGCCGTTTCCAAGCCCGACTGCCACGTCTTCTACTACTGCGACGAAAGCTACATCTGGCTGCTTCAGAACCTGTACAGCGAGCTGGGCATCAAGAACCGCCGCGTCTGCTTCTGGGTGAAGAACAATTTCAACATGACGCCGCACGTCGCCTTCAACAAGGCCGTCGAGCCGTGCGTCTACGGCACGGTCGGCTCTCCCCCGCTCAACCCGGACTGCCCCAACCTACACGAAGTACTGAACCGAGAGGTCAGCACCGGTAATCGGACGATCGACGACATCGTCGATATCTTCGACATCTGGCTGGCCAAGCGGGACAGCGCCCAATCGTACCAGCACCCCACCCAAAAGCCCGTTTCGCTGGCCGAGAAGCCCCTTAAGAGGTGTTCCGGACCGAACGGCAACGTCCTGGACTTATTCGGCGGTTCCGGCACTACTTTGCTTGCCTGCGAGCAGCTGGGCCGCCGGGCGTTCCTGGCAGAAATCGATCCTGTCTTCTGCGACGTGATAATAGGCCGCTTCGAGGAGATGACCGGACTCAAGGCCAAGAAGATTAGCTAACCCACAAGGCACATGAAAATGAAACAGGGAACGCTCGTCCGCATGGGTAGCCACAGGCTGCTCTGCGGCGACGCGACGAACCCCGAGGACGTGTCGCGCGTGCTCGGAACAGACGAGATCGACCTCCTGCTGACCGATCCCCCCTTCGGCGTCTCGTACGTCGAGGGCAAGGAAGGCCTGCTCGGAGCAGCCGGCCGGCACAGGCCCATCGAGAACGACCACGAGCAGACGGAGGACGAGTACCGCAAGTTCACGAAATCGTGGCTCGATCCGGCGGCCGAACGCATGGCGAGGAAGAACGCCGCATACATCTTCAACTCGGACAAGATGATCTTCGCATTGCGCGACGGGATGAGGGACAGCGGGTTCAGGTTCGCGCAGATGCTCATCTGGGCCAAGACGCACGCGGTGGTCGGCCGCATGGACTACCTCCCGCAGCACGAGCTCATCGCCTACGGCTGGCGCGGCACGCACCGCTTCCTCAAGGCCAAGGACAAGTCCGTCATCGTCTACCCGAAGCCGAGCAGGTCCCGCTGGCATCCGACGATGAAGCCGGTCGGGCTGCTCCGGCGGCTCATTCTGAACAGCTCCGGGGTCGGCGATACGGTCTACGACCCGTTCGGCGGGAGCGGCTCGACGCTCCTGGCCTGCGAGCAGACCAGCAGGACATGCCTGACGATCGAGAAGGACGTGAAGTACTGCGAGACCATCGTGACGCTGTGGGAGATGTGCACCGAGCAGAAAGCGCGATATGAAGGACCCCACGGAATCGCCGTACCCGGCCGTCGGAGAAAGGCAGCGCAGGCAGAAGGAACTGCTCATCGAGCAGCTCCGCAGGACGCCGATAGTCCAGATCGCCTGCGAGAAGGTCGGCGTGTCCCGGGCCAGCTTCTATCGCTGGCGGCGGGACGACCCCGTCTTCGCCGACGAGGCCGAGAACGCCGTCTACATGGGCGTGAGCCTCGTTAACGACCTCGCGGAGTCCCAGCTCATCTCCGGGATCCGCGACAGGAACATGACGGCCATCATCTTCTGGCTGAAGCACCGGCACCGCGCCTACGGGACCCGTGTCGACGTGAACGCCAGCCTGAAGGTGGAGAGGAAGCTCTCCGACGAGGAGCGGGAGACCATAAGGAAGGCCATCAGGCTGGCCTCGCTGACCGCTGACCCCGACGAGTATGACCAGTAAGGCGCCGGACCTGGCCGACCGGATCGTCAGCGAGCGGTCCCTGCGCCGGGGACTGGCCACGGGCAGCCACAGCTGGTTCTTCAGCACCTATCTCGGGGAATACGTGAGGCATCCGACGGCCCCGTTCCAGAGGGAGTTCTTCCGCGTGACCGAGGACGACTCTATCGGGCTGGCCGTCCTGACCGCCTTCCGCGGCTCGGCCAAGTCCACGATCTTCACCACCTCCTACCCGATCTGGGCCATCCTGGGACGGCAGCGCAAGAGGTTCGTGGTGATCGCCTCGCAGACGCAGTCCCAGTCCCGGCTTCACCTCTCCAACCTGAAGCGCGAGCTGGAGTCCAACCGCGTGCTCAGGGCCGACCTCGGCCCCTTCGAGGAGCGGAACGAGGAATGGAGCTCGGGCTCGCTGGTCCTGCCCGACTACGGCGCCCGCATAACCGCCCTGTCGATCGAGCAGGGTATCCGGGGGCTGCGGCACGGCTCCCGCCGGCCGGACCTCATAATCTGCGACGACATGGAGGACATCGGCAGCGTCCGCACCCGGGAATCGAGGAACAGAACGCACCAGTGGTTCCTGGGGGACCTCGTGCCCGCCGGGGACGTCGGCACGAAGACGATCGTCATCGGCAACCTGCTGCACGAGGACTCGCTGATAATGAGGCTCAGGGACCAGATGGAGCGCGGGGAGCTGGACGGCATCTTCCGCGCCTTCCCGATACTTGCCGACGACGGGACACCCGCCTGGCCCGGCAAGTTCGGGTCCGCCGAGGAGGTCGGCAAGTTCAGGCGCAGGATAGGAGACGAGATCGCGTGGCAGCGCGAGTACATGCTCCGCATAGTCTCCGACACCGACAGGGTGGTCCATCCCGAGTGGATCAGCACGTACGACGAGCTGCCCAAGCCGGGACCGGAGGTCCGTCCGCACTGCATCTACAGCGGCGTGGACCTGGCGATATCGGAAAGGACCTCGGCCGACTGCACGGCGATCGTCACCGTGGCGGTCTACGACGTCGGGAAGGAGACCAGGGTCTTCGTCCTGCCGCATCCGGTCAACCAACGCCTGTCGTTCCCCGACGCCACGGCCCGGATCAGGCAGGTCTTCGAGACGGCCCACGGAGGAAATCGGAACAACAGGATATTCGTCGAGGACGTGGGGTACCAGCGGGCCATGGTCCAGCAGCTCAAGGCGGAGGGCCTGCCTGCGGAGGGCGTCGGCACCGGAGGCGCCGACAAGCGGTCCAGGATAGCCCTGACCAGCCCCTACATCGAGTCGGGCAGGGTCCTGTTCCCCGAGACCGGATGCGAGGAGCTGATATCGCAGCTGGTCGGCTTCGGCACGGAAAGGTTCGACGACCTCGCGGACGCGTTCTCTCTGGTCGTGGGCAGGGCCGCCGCGGTGAGGCGCGCGTCGTTCGGACTAATGGAGGTAAACCGCAACGCGAGTCCGACGCTCTTCGGCGACATCATGAACATGAGGTTCTAGGGTTACCTACAGCCCGGGGCCTGGACTACCCCAGCCATGGCGGTACTGTGGGCTCGTATGGAAGTAGAAGAGCTGAAAACGGGGTACGTCCTCTACGCCCGGAAGTCCTCCGAAGCCGAGGAACGGCAGGCGCTCTCGATCGACTCCCAGGTCAAGGAGACGCTCGAGTTCGCAAGGCAGCAGGGGCTGAACGTGCTGGAAGTGAAGCAGGAGAGCCATTCGGCCAAGGAGACCGGAAAGCGTCCGGTGTTCAACGAGATGCTTGCGGAGGTCCGGTCCGGGAAGTTCCAGGGCATCGTCACCTGGGCCCCGGACCGGCTGAGCCGCAACGCGGGCGACCTCGGCGCGATCGTCGACCTGATGGACACGAAGCTGCTGCACAGCATCCGCACGCCGAGCCAGAAGTTCACCGACTCGCCGAGCGACAAGTTCCTGCTCATGATCCTGTGCTCGCACTGCGAG
>JBDRRB010000027.1:0-5886 GCA_043825985.1 bacterium
CGCGAGCCCCGTAGCAAAAACTCCGCTGATTCTAGCGAAGCTTTTGCTGGCTGCCCGTCTTGGACGCGTTCGGAACTCTAAGAGGCCCAAACACCTGTCCAGTTGGCCGGTCTGGCTTCCACAAGACTGAAACGCCAACGAACAAATTCTTATCTAACCTGCCAACCGCAGAAAGCGTGGAGCTGAGGTTGTTCGGCTCAGAAAAAGGATACGACGACGGGCACGGACAGCTGACGCTCGGCGGCATCGAGCTGCTGGGGCTGGAGGTGGAGCTGGTCCAGTGCTGGCTGGGCGCCTACGAACCGGGGCTGAGGTTCCGCTGCCCGGCCTGCGAGGAGGTGACGGGCACGCTCAACCTGTTCCCCCGGTCCGGGGCGATCTCGTGCCCGGAATGCGGACTAAAGCCGGAGCACGCATGAGGTCCATCGAAGCGAGCTTCAGAAAGGTCCGCCGCGAGAACCCGGACTGGTCCTCGCTCGTGGCCTTCAACGCGGCGGTCATGGGGCGTGGTTTCGGTAAGGACGCGATACGGCGGGCGTTCAGGAAGCTGGTCGATCCGGACGACTATCCGGCGTCCAGCCGGGTGGCCGTGCTGCGCCATGCCTACGGACTTACGAAATCGCCCAAGGACTACCACTTTTGGCGGCAGAATTCACGCAGGAACGTCCGTAAGGCGTCCAGCGGAATAAGGAGCCACGGAGTCAAGACTGGACGAACCTGAGATGACAAAACGAAAGATCGCCCGCCGAAGATTCGGCAGGCGACCAAACGAAGTCGTAAGTGTGGCACCTCCTCAGGCCACTACCTCGATGGGAAGGTTTGAGACCAGACGTCTCACCACATCGACCGTGAGGGCCTCCTCGGTGTCGGAGATGGAGAAGCCCTGACGGTTCAGGAGCTCCTTCAGCCCATTGATCGACAGATCGACGCATACCCGGGTCGTCGAATCGAAGCCACGGAGGGCGGAGTAGAGACGGCCCGGAAACAGCTTGTCCATCTCCGCTTCGAACTCATCCTCCCCAAGGTTCTGGAAAGGACCCTCGTCTTGGTCTCCCAGCCCCACCGTGTCGTCATAGTACTTCCCCTCCTCCTCGTCTCGTTGCCTGAGCCCCCCCGACCAGGTGAAGAAGTACAGAGCGTCATCGAGGTCACGGCCGTTGATGTGGCCTTCCTCGAAGGCCTGCTGCAGGCCCTCTGCTGACAGAAACAGGTGCATCTCAACCTCCTTGGTGCAAACAACAATGACTGCTGAAGTTAGCACAAAATCGCCGTTTTGTCAACCCTGCGTTCTCTTTCACGTCAAATGCGAATTACTAAGGACGACTATGACAAGAAGCTGAAGCAGCTCAAGGACAGACAGTACAACCTGGGCCTCCAGCTCGAGGAGCGCACCCGAGCGGACGAGAACTACGCAATCACAGCAAACACGGTGCTTAACCTCGCCAAGAACGCCAAACGACTGTTCGAAAGTTCGGAAGTCCCGGAAAAGCGCCAGATCCTCGGATCTCTACTTCAGAACTGCCGACTGGTCGGCAAGCAGTTCCTGTTCGATCTACAGAAACCCTTTGATTCCATTGCCGTTGCGGCCCGCAAGGCAGCTTTATCAGAACGAAAAGGACTACCTGTTTTGGCAGATAGTCCAATATGGCTGCGGGACTAGGATTCGAACCTAGATAAACAGATTCAGAGTCTGCTGTCCTACCATTAGACGATCCCGCAACGGATCGGATTTTGACCGCGCTAGCCGACCACCCGACCGCCGAAGGCGTCGGCGATCTTCTGGACTCCAGTCGGCGCCTCGACCTTGGCCGGAGCGACCGGAACCTCCGCAGCGACGTCATTGTGCCCGACCTCTGGATTTTTTTCAAGGGTGATGGCCCTAACCAGCAGGCCCGGCCCAAAAACCGAGGAAAACGCCCCCTCCAGTATCCGCCTGGTCTTGTCCTCGTTGAGGCGGTCCCGATAGAAGGGGAAGCACGAGCCCAACTCGACGGTCCGGCCGTCCACCCGTACCGGACTGACCGCGCTCATCAGCATGTAAAGCGACTGGCTGGCCTCGCCGATCGCCTTCACGATCTCGCCCCAGCGGGCGACGACCGACTCGATCTCGACCGAAGGGGCCGAATCCGGAACGGTCGACTCCGGCTCAGTCGCGACTGGCGGTACCGGTTCGTCCGCCGATGACGGCTGGTCGGCCGAAGGTGAATCCGCAACCTCAACGGCAGCGGCATCGGGTCCGGTGACGGCCGGTTGGCTCCCCCCCGCCTCCGCCGTTACGGCCGGCGCCGGACTGGCCTGCTGCTGGACCGCGACCGCGGCTCTTGGCGGCGACGGGGGACGCGGTGCTGCGGACGGCGCGGATGCCTCGGAACGAGCGGCTTGGGGCCGACCTTCGCCGGACGTCTCGCGGCAGATCAGCACGGCCGCCAGCTCGAGCGGCAACTGCGGCAGGGGACTCCCCTTCATGTCGCGCCGCTTCTCGAGCAGGATCTCGAGTGACCTGACCAGCGACCCGACCGAAGTCCGGCCGGTCCAGCCGACCACCCTTTCCAGGCGCGACTCGTCCAGCTCCGCACGCAGGAAGCTGCTGTCGCCGGAGACCTTCACCACCAGAACCCGACGGAGCATCTCGAGCGTCTCGCCGGCCAGCTGTTCCGGCTCGGCGCCGGAGTCGAGCAGTCCGCCGACCGTCGACAGGGCCGCCGCAGTGTCGCCCGAGAGCAGCGCCTCGACGAAAGACGCGGCGGTCTCCCAGTCCGACCTGGGCAGCACGACCTGCACCGACTCGACCGTCACGCGATCGCCCTCGACCGACGACAGCACCTTGCCGAGCAGCCCCTCCGCGTCGCGCAGGCAGCCCTCGCTGCGGCGGGCGATCTCGACCAGCACCTCGCGGTCGATCTCGATCGACTCGCTGGCGGCGATGCCCGCCAGCCGCTCGACCACCGCCTCGACCGGAATCTTGCGGAAGTCGAACCGCTGGCAGCGCGAGATGATCGTCGCCGGCACCTTGTGCAGCTCGGTCGTGGCCAGCAGGAAGATGACGTTCTCCGGCGGCTCCTCGAGCGTCTTGAGGAGCGCGTTGAACGCCTCGGTCGTCAGCATGTGCACCTCGTCGATGATGAAGACCTTGTTCCTGAGACGGACCGGCGAGAAGCGCGCGTTCTCGATGATGTTGTCGCGCACGCTGTCGATGCCGCGGTTGGAGGCGGCGTCGATCTCGATGATGTCGAGCGATCCCCCCTCGGTCACCGAACGGCAGGCCTCGCACTCGCCGCACGGCTCGCCGGAACCCTCGGCCCGGTCCAGGCAGTTGACGGCCTTGGCGAGGATACGCGCCGTGGTGGTCTTGCCCACCCCGCGCGGACCGGAGAACAGGTAGGCGTGCACAGTGCGCCCGGAGGAGACCTCAAAGGCCAGCGTTTCCTTGACGTGCTCCTGGCCGGCCACCTGGGACCAGCCCTGCGGTCGGTACTTTCTGTATAGGGTAGACGACATCGGCTCGGCTTGTTGGCTTAGGTTCCCCTGCTGCCGCACGTCACGACAGGACTCCCCGCCCGGCGCGCGGAAACGAAGACGGCAGGCTTCGCTCTGCCGCCCCGCATCGGTCCGCCGTCAGATCAGCGGGCTGCGCTTGATGATGTTCTCGACGGCCGCCCACTTCGACGGCGCGTTCTTCGGCACGAGCAGCACCACCTCGTCGCCCGGCTCGCCCTTGAAGTAGGTCACGCTGGCCTTGAGCACGTTCCAGCGGCGGTTGTCCGACATGGAATAGTACTCGCCGGTGGTCTGGTCGTAACCCAGGGTGCCGATCAGCCGCGAGCGGTCGATCGGTCCGATCTGCTTGTAGATGAAAGATCCCTTGGGAGTGATGGTCAGCTTCAGCATGTCGCCCTCGACCAGCTTGGACTTGGAGGCGTAGTTCGGCGGGACGAGATAGCACTTGCCGTCCGACCCGACCATGCCGCGGCCGTCGAACACTCCCTCGACGACACGGCCGTCGACCGGCCGGAGAACCGCCAGGTCCTCCTCGCGGCGGTGAACCGGGACGTCGCCGGCGGACATGACCGACGGTTGGGTTTCGGCCTCGCCCGATCCAGCGCTGCCGTCCAGGAGACGGATGATCGCCGCCAGCTGCTGTTCCATCTGGCGGAGGGCCTTGACGGCGACGGAATTGCGGTTGGCGTCGGAGCGGTCAGCGGCCTCGACCGGCTGCGGAACCTCGACCGGCTGGACCTGCTCGACGGCTGCCTCGGACGAGGCCGGTTCGTCGGCCGCAGCTTCTTCCGGCTCGACCGCGCTCTCCTCCTGCCTGACCTTGGTCTGGGTCTGCAGGAAGCTGGTCAGGGGACGGTCCTCCGGAGCGTCCTGCCCGACGGTCGGACTGACTGAAAAGGTGGGTTTTGTTTGCTGTTCGTCCATACGAATACGGATAACCTTTTTATTTGATTTGCCTCCCGTTTGGGCCTTCGTTACACCTTCGTACTACCATGAACGGCACCTCGGGTCAAACGATATGCGGACGGCAGAAAACGCGCCCCCGTCTGCCCCGTCCGGACCAAAAAGCCGCGCCGAGACGCGGCCTTGGACATGACGATCGGAATCCATCAGGCCGAGCTGGTCCGGTCCGTCTCCTGCGCCATTCCCTTGATCTCCAGCTTGGTGCGCTCAAGTATCTCCTGCTCCACCAGCACCCGGTCGCGGCCGTACTTCAGGCGGGCCAGCTGCCGGATGGCCTCGGCCATCCGCCGGTTGCCAACGACCATCGGCGGCGACTTCATGACGAACGGACGAGAGATGGTGTTGTCGATGAGCAGCTTGGTGCTCCAGTGGATCTTGTCCACGTTCATCAGGTCGTAGGCAGTCAGGGTCGGACCGAACTCCTTCTCCAGGAACTCGGCGTCGTCCACGCCGACGCGCCCGGCCAGCTTGGTGCCGACGTTTCCGATGACCGCGTCGCGGATCTCGGTGTCGCCCTTCGGCGCCAGCTGGGCGATGTACTGGTGGGCGATAATCAGCGACAGCCGATACTTGCGGGCCTCGGACAGGATGGTGGCGATCGACGGGGTGACGAAGTTCTGGAACTCGTCGATGTACAGGAAGAAGTCCTTGCGGTCCTCCTTGGGCATGTCGGCCCGGGCCATGGCCGCCATCTGCAGCTTGGTCACGATGACCATGCCCAAAAGGTTGGCGTTGACGTCGCCGATCTTGCCCTTGGACAGGTTGACCAGCAGGATCTTCTTGTTGTCCATGACGTCGCGGAAGTCGAAGGCCGACTCCTTCTGGCCGATGATGTTGCGCATCATGGCGTTCTCCACGAACCGCCCGACCTTGGAGATCAGGTAGCCGAACATCTCCGACTTGTGGAAGTCCGAGGTCTTGGCCACCTCGTTCTCCCAGTATGAGCGCACCACCGGATCGGTCACCTTAGCCACCCATTTCTTCTGGTACTCCGCATCGGTGATCAGGCGGGGAATCTCGGCTATAGTGCCGGGGTTGCTGTTGTCCGACATCAGCGTCAGCATCAGATTGCGCATGGTGTGCTCGAACTGCGGACCGATCATCTCCGGCGGGAACAGCTTGTAGAAGATGGCGATCATCTCGCCGACCACATAATCCTGCATCTCCTTGCTCGGTGCCTCGAGCATATTAAGACCGAGCGGCCGGTCGTAGTCGGACGGGTCGAACAGGATCACGTCCTCGGCCCGCTCCTTGGGAATGCAGGACAGCGCCGTCTCCACCAAGTCGCCGTGCGGGTCGACCACGCCGACCCCGAACCCGGCCAGTATGTCCTGCTCGATCATCTTGGCGATGAACTCCGACTTACCGGAACCGGAACCGCCGATCACGTACATGTGACGGAAGCGGTCGTCGTGCTTCTGGTAG
>JBDRRB010000028.1:0-6276 GCA_043825985.1 bacterium
ATTCAGTTCCATATGTTCTTTATTTTTCGGAAGGCTCCGGACCGGAAACTTCGGAGACCGATCCGCTCAGGGACAGCAGGTCCTTTTCCTGCAGCATCTTCGGCAGGTCAATCAGAACTATCAGCCGCGAGGCAGCCGAATCCGAGTCTTCCTTTTCTTTTTTCTTGAGAGCGACCTTCTTAGGCTTTGCCGCCGGCTTCTTCTCCTCCTTGTCGGGTTCTTCCTGAACCGGCTCGGCCGCCTTCTCCTGCGGCCCCTCCGCCTCCATGACCACTACGCCGTTCAAATAGTCGGTGTGGATCTTGGAGGAAACGACGGCCGGCGTCGGCTGTACCCGGGACACCGGTATCCGCAGCACCTCCGACACCTGATCGACCACCACGCCGAAAGTGCTTTCGGCGACCTCGGAAATTATGATATGCTGCGAGGCGCTGTCATCGGTCCGCTCCAGGCCGAATCTCTTCTCGAGATCCACCACGACGACTATTCGTCCCCGCAGGTTGAGGATACCGAGGATGAAATCCGGGGCGCCCGGGATCGGAGTCACCTCCGAGACGCGGATGATCTCCTGAATGTCGGTAATGGGCACGCCGTACTCCTCCCCGTCGAGCGTGAAGACCACGATCTGAAACGTGTCCTCGACTTTCTTCTTGCCCTGCCTCGCCTGCGCGGCCACCTCGGCCACGACTTTCTTCAGGTCAGCGGAATCCATAGGCAAACGTCATACTTCGTTATCATCTTCGGACGAGGCGCTTCGTGGGGCCCGCCTGGCGCGAGTTCGCAACGGGGGAGCTTCTTGACCATCACCTTCCTCCACGCCTTCGGACTCCTCCCGTCTCGCTTCCGGACGTGTCGGAGAGGAACTCTGAAGCGTCATGAAATCGGAAGTAGCAGCGCCGACCGACTGTTCCAGTCGTTCATTCGCACCGCCGACGAACCTCTGCAGTTCAGCTCCCAAGGCCAAAAGCTGCTGGGTGGAGGCGGCAATCTGCTGATTGGCCGCGCTCTGCTGCTGGGTGGAGGCCGAAAGCTGCTGCGCGCCCGACGCGTTCTGCTCGGAGACCGAGGCGATGCCGTCCATACCCTTCGCCACGGTCTGCACCGAGGAGCTCTGCTGCTGGATGGCCGCCGACACCTCCTGAATCTTGGCCGATACCTGCTGGATGGCCGCGGAAATTCCCTGCAGGCTCTGCAGGGTCTCAAGAACCTTCTTGGTGCTCAAGTCAACGGTGCCGACACCCGCCTCCACGGAAGTCACGGTCTGCTCCACCTGCCCGAGCACGTTCTTGATGCGATGCTTGATCTCCTCGGCCGACTTGCCGGAATCCTCGGCCAGCTTACGGACCTCGTCCGCCACGACTGCGAACCCGCGACCGGCATCACCGGCCCGGGCCGCCTCAATGGCGGCGTTCAGCGCCAACAGGTTCGTCTGCTCGGCGATGGAGGTGATGGTATCCACGATCTCCCCGATCTGTTCGGAACTGGTGGCGATCTCCTTAACCATGCCGGCCGTCTCGTCGACCAGGGACTTGATCTCCGCCAGGCTCTTCTGGGACGACTCTCCCGCCATGCCGGCCTTCTGGGCCATCTCGGCGGTCCGGGAGCTGGTCGTGGCCGCCTCCTGCGACGAAGCCGACATCTGCTGGATGGCTGCGGCCATCTGCGACATGTTCTTCGAGATTTCCTCGGCCTGTCGGCTCTGCTGGGTGGCTCCGGCCGCCAGCTGCTGGGCGGTCGAGGAGTTCTGCTGCGAGGCGGCCGAGGACTGCTGGGTGGAAGCCGCCATCACCCGAGCCGCGCCGGTCAGCTGCCGCACGGCATTTCTGATCGGACGACGCACGAACTCGCCGATCGAGCGGGAGGCGAAGATTCCCAGCCCCAAAACCAGCACGACCAGCAGCAGGGCGACGAGCAGGATGGTATTGCGGAGGCTGACGATCGGGGCGAAGGCCTCAGCCTCATCCATCTCAGCGACCATGCACCAGTCCTTGCCCAGCTCTCCCTGGAGCTGTTCGCCGATATAGGCCCCGATGACCGGCTCCCCGCGATAGTCCAGTGCACGACCGGTGCCGTTCCGGCCGTCCAGACAGGCCTTGGCCAGGCTGTTCTGGTTCCTTTCCTTGAACATCGGCTCCTTGCCAAAGAATCTGGATTCGGTGATCAGGTAACCCTCCGAATCGATCTGGTAGATGTCGGTCGTGTCGCCCATCAGAGAGGCGGAATGAGACAGGTTTTCCTGGATTGAATCCAGCTTGACCCGAGCGACCATGACTCCATCCAGGGTCCCGGTACCGGAGAAATACATCGGGACGGAAACGGTGTATCCGACTTCCCCGGTGGTATCGGACCGGTAAACGTCCTTAATGTAGGTGGCGTCCGTCTTCACCACCTCGGTGAAGTAGGGGTCGGAACTCTTGTCCAGGCCGACGCTATCCCTAAGAGTCGAGGCCACTATTCTCCCGCGCCTGTCCGTGACAAACACCTCGTAGAAATGGGAGATCTTTCCCGCCTCGTTCGACTGGTCCAAAAAATCCTGAATGAGGGAAACGTCGTTCCTCACTTGCCCTTCGATCGACTCCCCCTGCCCAACCGCACCGGAAAGGATGATGGAATCGATCAAAAAAGCCTCGGCCGAAACCTCCTCCGCATCAGCCAAGAACATCTCTATGACCAGGTCCTCCAGGGCAACGGCAGTCGAATTCACGTTCTCGATCTGGGCATGCTCCAGGGCGGACTGGGCGTTGAAGTAGCTGAACAGGCCGATGACGGCCATGGGTACGAGGGCGATGGCCAGGAACCAGGTGATGAACCTAGCCGTCAGGCCGAAGCCTGAATTTTTCTGCGGAGTGTTGGGCATAATGAACTCTAGAACTTACTTTAGGCCGGCCTCATTCATGAAGGCTTCGTATTTCTTGTCCATGACCATAATGTGCTCCATGAGCCAATCGCCGGCGAAGACTGCCATTTCCGAGGCTATCTTAGCCATATCAGCACCGTCCTTTTCCGCTTGCTTAAAAAACCTATCCGACGACTACCTCGAGGTAGCGATCTCCGTCGTATTCTCCGACTCGCAGGACCGAATGGTGAGAATTCCCGTCGAAGCCCTAGTCAGGGTGTAGCCGGTCGTAGCGGCAGTCCATGTTCCGGCACCATTGGGGCTGACCGGAATCGACCCGATGTATCCCTCGGTGATCAACGCCGACAGGTCAACGCAGGAAGCATCCGCAGTTACGGCCGTATCGCAGGAGGCGTTCTGGTCGTCGCAGCCGGCCACTGCCGTACCGATCATGTAGACGTTGCCCGCAGTCAGGCCGGAGACAACCCCGAGATAGGAACCGCCGTTGTCGACCTGGTCGACCTTAATGGCCGAGATGAGACCGTTGATATCCGCCGCCCGGCGCGAGTCGCGCGAGTCCTGAAAGCGCTTAAGCGGGTTCAAGGCGACGAAGACCACAGCCGCCAGGATGGCGATGATGGCGATGACAATTAGCAGTTCGATGAGAGTAAAGCCTGACTGACTTTTACGCATGGTGATTTCCGTAATCCTTAATTAGGATGATTGTTTAAAAAGAAAAATTCTCCAGTTCCTTCTCCAAGGCTACACTGACGGCTGCAGTCATGACATAGACGTTGGGGTTGTCACTCGAGCTGACATCAAGCTTTTCAACATTGCTGATCGCGAATTTGATGTCCCTGCCGGCCAGCCCATCCGACATGCGACCGCTCGCCATGGCATTGACGGCACTCTCGTCGTAAACCAGCCAGCTGACGGTAAACTCGGTCTCCGACACTGAACCCACGACTACCGGAACGGCGGACGACTCAACTGAAACCGGCTTAGCCCAAACGCTCTCGCTGTCCTTCAGACCACGTCCGGCGTTTATACGTGAGAAAGCCACAGCCTCGTCCGCATCAGCCCGCATGACCAGTGTCTCCGAGAAGATGCGTCCGGCTACACGATCACCGGTCAGCTCATCGGGACTGACGGCCACCGACACCGACAACTCGAACCGCTGAACCGTCGAAAAATTCGTCTGCAGAGAGAACATTTCCGACTCTCGCTGACGCTCCATCCGAGACTGCATCAATATAGCGATGCTGATCAGCATGATACCACAGACGACTATAGTCCCCAAAATAATTTTCTGTTTCCTCAGCTTCTTTGTCTCGTCGGAATCGGCATCCGTCTCCGCTGACGTCTCAGTAACGGGTGTACGTGCAACATCCGACGCCGAACGAACCTCCTTCCGGCCGGCTTCGTCGGAAGGAATGCCTGCAAAGACCGGAACCAGACCGTCCGTCCTCCTCAGTCCGACCGAAGCCAGACTAATTCCGCCAGCGTATTCGACCTTCTTACCTTCCGGAATAATGTCCACACAACCCAAAGAGACGGGAATTTTCAATCCCATCGAAAGAGCCTCCGGCAGCCCCCGCAGCAAACTCGTTCCTCCGACCAGAATCAATCCCCCGACCGGCGGTACCTTTTTTTTGCTGGCGTAGGCAAGGAAAGTCTTGATCTCTTCGGCCATTTCCATAACCCCTCCCAACAACGCATCGGAGATATTGTCATCAGTTGCGCCCAACTCCTTCGACATCTTAACCTTTTCCGCTTCCGCTAAGGTTAGACCGCCTGCTCCGGCAACTAGCTTAGTTAAAAAGTTCCCGGCCCGGGGAAATGAGTGGGTCAGGTGAAGCCCTTCGGAATCGACCAAAAAAAGACTGGACACTCGCGCACCCAGGTCAGCGACGCAGACGGCTGTCTTGTTCTTAGGCAACAGTGCCGCGGCAACAGCAGCTGTTTCCGGAACGATTCTCAGGCTATCTACCCCGAGGGAAGAAAAAAAATCCTGCCACTCGGACACGACCGCACGGTCCGCACTGACCGCAACTATATCCTCGATACTCTTGCCCCGATGTCTGAAGGCATGGGCAGTCAGGACCTCCTCAAACGGCAAGGGAACCATTCTCGACATCTCCTCCTGAACCAAGCGCCCGCGATCTTCATTACTCTTTACGGAACCAACAGAGAAGACATGCAGGTAGGACTGGCGTTCCGGCAAACCAAACACCACTTCCCTCACCCTGGACAGTCGGATATCGCTCTTCACTAAAAGTCCTTCAACTAGATCATGAAGCCCCTTCCGGTCGACGATCCTCCCATGCTCAACCAGTCCCTCATCAAACTCCACCCGATTGCCGTAGGCCAGACGGACCTTTTTTCCACGACCCTCAAGCCCGACGATCTCGATCGAACGATCCGAAATGTCGATGCCGACAGTAATTCCTCTCGAAAGAAAAAAGCCCATACCTAGTTTGCGGATATTTCTCTCCAGCTGTCGACCATTACGGTCGAGCCGTCAAGCGTTACCTGAACCTCTATCCTCTTAGTGTAGGAGCCTGACGTGGCCGCACTGACGACAGTGCGGCCAAAACCGACTCCATTTACGGTAACTGTACAAGAACCGCCGACCGCGTTCAACGTCTCTCCAAGATAGGCAGCATCCTTTCGCAGCCTCTCGAGAGACTCTTCGACGCATCCGTCCGCCAACGCGAACGCAGCGGAACCTCCAGCCTCGTCGAAACCCATCTCCATCTCACCCAACCCCAAACGTGATGCGCCGATGGCCATCAGCAGCGTGGCCGCTCCGATTATGACGATCGTCAGCAAGGCCGCCGCCCCGCGACCGCCACCATCTGCCGAAAGTTTTTTGTCTGAGGGTTTTCTCATGTTCTACGGCCTGACGCTGACTGAAGTGCGGTATGACTTGGAGAAGCCAAACTGAGCGTCGTCGATCGGAACCGCATAGCTGATGTCCATCTGGATCTGCATGTTGGAGCGACCTCCGGCGGGAGACAGGTTAGTGAAGGTCAGACCGTCCAGACGAGTCCTCCCATCGGTTACGGAGACGTCAGGGTATCCGACTTCGCTCATCAACAGGACGCCGTCCTGAACAAGAAAGCTCACGTCGGAATCAGGATCCGGCATATCGAGCACCAGCAGCCCGTCGGACACGTTTCCCGGAAGTGGCAACAGTACCGACCGGGCCTCGCGAATCTTCCTGGACAGGATCTGTAGCGCCGTCCGCCCGTTGGCCTGTACGGTCGCCCCCACGTAGCTCTTATTGCGTACCCCGGAGACCGTCAGGCTATAGCCGACGAAACTCGAAACGACAATAGATCAGTTGCCATTTAGCTTCTGCGGTATAATGGCAGGCGTATGAATACGAGAAGGATCGTTAAAGATAACCGCCAGCTGAAGGCCGTCATCGGCATGGG
>JBDRRB010000029.1:0-10790 GCA_043825985.1 bacterium
TTCATCCCGAACATGCTGGCTTTTTGGAGTCCTTGAACGACCGAATGTTTGATTTGATGACGATCTTTTCAACAAATCTTTACGTGGACGCTCGATTCAAGGGGAGTGCAAGCATCAAGAACGTGCTACCCGTACTTGTGCCGGATTTGAGCTATAAGAAACTGAATGTGCAGAAAGGGGATCAGGCGGTAGAACGTTGGGAAAAAATGATCGATCCGAATACTCCCAAAAAAGAAAAGGGGCAGATTGCAAAAGACCTTCTCGAATATTGTGCCTTGGACACGATGGCGATGGTGAAGATTTATGAATTCTTGATGAAACTGATTTTTTAGCAACAATGTTATGAAAAATATCGACCAACAGATAGACGAAAAAATTCAAGAATTATCTGAGGGACTGGGTCAACCCGTAGTGCTTTTGAATTTAGAAACGGTCGATAAAAAGAATTGTTTGGATTTAAGGGATCAGCTTAGCGGAAAGTCGATTGAAAATTTAACTGTTGTTGTACAGACGGGAGGTGGCGATATCGACTCAGCATTTCTCATTTCTAAACTTTTGAGAAACCATGCGAACAAAATGCAGGTTCTTGTACCGCTTTTTGCAAAGAGTGCTGGTACTTTGATTTGTTTATCTGGAGACAAGATTTTACTTACGGAAATGTCAGAACTCGGGCCGCTTGACACCCAAATCTTTGAGCAGAAAGATGGAGGTAACCCCGGCTATACTTCTGCTTTGAATGGTTTCAAGGCTTTAGAGCAAGTCCAACAACATACTATTGAGACCTTAGATATTGCCGCTAAATTGATTCTTGCAAGGAGCCAGATGAAAATCGCTGAGGCGATTAGCTTAGCGAATGAATTTGCTGGTCAAACGAGCGGTACTCTGTATGGACGTCTTGACCCAATTAAAATAGGCGAATATGCACGTGCCTTAGAGATTGGTGAAAGATATGGCATAATGATTTTAACTAGATATTGCGGCTGGCCACAAGAGAAAGCTCAAAATGTTGTCCGACATCTTGTAAAGCAATATCCACATCATGGTTTCGTTATTGATCATGACGAATTAAAGATGTTGGGTATCAATGCCGAGTATATTGCAAAGGAATTGATAAGTGTGACAAACGAAATCGGTACCTTACTTCTCCAGCATGAAGCTAATAAAATCAAATTTTATGAGCCTAGCAGTACTACAAATACAGAATTGGAAGAACGAGCCAACCCAACTACTGAGGAAGCGGGATAGCGATCTTTCAATGGGCGATCTCTTTAAAGAAGAGATTTTCGAGACTAGATCTACGGTTTCTAAAATCATGAATTCTCAACAGGAAAAGATATCAGGTACCAAGAAGATAGTTGTATTGCCAAATGTTGGATCAGCAATATTCTGCTATTAGTGGCTGAAGTATCTGCCAATTTGCGGTTCTGAATCCGTTCAGTATGCGGAGCCATGGAAGGAACGCCCTTAAAACGGGCGTTTTTTCGTATACCTCACATGCGATGTAGAATCAGGAAGGGTTTAGGGTTGAAACTAACTATGTTGTGTCACACTTGACAGAATGGTGTTTTTGTGCTATGCTAAACCTCGTATTTGGTTGTTTTTGTAGCAAACAGGGCCGGTTTTGACCGATTCGAAGGAAGGAGGAAGTCATGAAATTGTTTCTGTCTTTTTCGGGCCTTCTTAGGGCCGTGGTTCATGGCCGTATCTGCATCGAAGACATTCAGGGACAGTTGTTCTTCCCCGGATGCACTAGGGAGTATCTGGCATTGCCTGTCGGGGTCAACCCGGACGTTGGGGTGATCTCCGTACCGACTCTGAAGGGGGACGATCGGCACGATCGTCAGAAGAGAGTTGAGGCCATCAAGCCTCATTATGATCTTCTCGTCATGGAGATGATTAAGGCAAAGGAGGAAGGGAGGGCCTCTTTCCGTCCTCTCGAGCCGGAGGAGGACTGGGACAAGCTCGACCGTCTGAGGGAGTTCCTTTCCCGGAATGGGATCGAGGTTTCCGAGGAGGAGCTGGAGGCAGGGAACGGGGATGCATCCACTCCTAGGATAAGACAGATACTTTCGTCGGTCCCGGGAGTGGATGTCTGGTAGGCCCACTCTTGCGGTTACAATTTAAAACGCCGGCGGCTTATCCGTCGGCGTTTTTGAGTTCCATCATTCTTTACCAATCAGTTTACCGATAAACCAAACCTGACACTGTAAGCCCCGGAATCTCCACCAGACACTCATTTAAGGCTACCGCGGTTCTAATGTCCTCCACGATGCGGAGCCAACAAAGCGCGGTCACCCGAAAGGGTGGCCGCTCTTTGTTTTGACACCAAGGGCTGGGATGAGAACGGGTTGAAAGTGAGGCCGAGCGGCACCGTCCATCCGCGACGGCCGAACGCCGGACGGCCCGAGGTCGAGATGGAGCGAGAGCCGAACTGCTTCGGCTCGAGCCAACGAGACCGGCGAGGCGATGTCCGTAGACCGAGGACCGCCGAGCCGCGGCGCAGGGCCGGACGCAACCCCGGGCACGGAAGTCCGCCGTTCGGGCGGACGACACGGAAATCCCAGCCTCGGCACGTCGCTCGTGAGCTACGTGCCTCGGAGCCAACGATTTAACGCCTAGAAATGGGCGTTTTTTCGTTGACCCCAGGTGGGAGGTGAAACCAGGTGGTTTTGGCTCCAAGGTTGACAAAATAGGTATTTTATGCTAGCCTTCCTCCTTGGAGGAGAGGTGTTCGATGGAAATTTTGTTTTGGTCGGCTGTGGCTCTTGGTGCGGTCATCGTAGCCGTTTTTGTCCTGTTGGGGATGGCTTCTCTGTTCCTTGTGGGGCGATGGGAGCCCGTGGAGATTCAGGTCGGCCAGCATCTTCGAAAGTGTGCTCGAAGGAGGGGGGACGGCTTGCTTGTCATCGGCTTCGGGCACGAGTGCCTGAACCTGTATGTCGTCAACCCTGGACCGGACCAGGTCGCTTTGGAGGAGGCAAGGTCCCTCGAGGAGGCTGTGGTTCAGGCCGACAGGCTTTTCCCGCCGAAGTGAAGGAGGTACAGTGTGTCAATTAGAAGCGTCGACGGCTTATCCGTCGGCGTTTTGAATTTCACGTCCTTTTTCGGCCGTCCCTACCGATAAAGCGAATCCGCCCTGTGAGCGTTGGAACGGTCACCGAACCTTCGTTTAAGCCCATTGCGGTTCTGATGTCCTCTACGGTGCGGAGCCATGGAAATAACGCCTAAAACAAGGCGTTTTTTCGTTGACCCAAGGAAGAGAAGGCCAAGAAGCCGAACATCACCTTCGTGATCGTCAGCCACGAGTCGCCCTTCGTGCAGGCCCTGTCCGAATCAGAAGACGGCCGGCCGGCGCTGGAGATTCGGACCGTGCGGGTCGAGGAAGGAAAGGTTGTCGGCTAACCAGCAGCCGCCATGAGCGGTTTGCGACGGTCAATCCGCTGAGCTACGGAGTGGACGCCATGCGTCGGGTGATGATGTCCGGTCAGGTGCCGGAGTCGGTCATTTCCGGCCTGACGCTCCATTCGGTTCCGGCCAACCTGGCGTTCCTGGCCTGCTTCTCCGCGGTCATGGTCGGCCTGGCCGTCGTCTCCTTCAGCCGACGCGGGTGACTGCGGTGGGTTATTCACGGGATGGACAGTCGGTACGGCTGTCGGATAGGTGTCCGGAGGCAAAAAAATCCGCCCTCGAACGGGGGCGGATTCGCGTTGTCTTAGGCTGAACCTCTCTTGAGGCGAAGACAGGCGTGGCGGTCGAAATGACGTTGTTTCTTTTTGACGTTCAGTCCGGCATCAAGCAGGTGCAGGCATTCGGACGGGCTAATTTCCGTATCAAGTTCGTACGTTACCCTCGGCAGGGCCCTTACGTTGAGTTCGGTCGAGCCGATCATCAGCGAGGAGACCAACACGGTGAGGGTGGCCTGTCGGACGGTTCGATTTCCGATCACCAGGCCGACAGTCGCCATCCCGTCCCGTTTCATGGCGAAGGGCTGCAGGTAGATGGCCAGGTCAGGGTCGAGGTTGATTTTTTGGCCGTCGATATCCAAGGCCAGTCCCGTTTCTCGGTCTCGGCTGACGATGATGCCTTTCCTCGCCGCTCGCCCCAGGTGGTCTTTGATCTCCGCCTGGGCATAGTCAGGGACCGCTTTCCAGCATTCGTCTTGGTAGTTGCCGGGCGGGACGGAAAGGGCCAGGACGGTTTTCGGATCGAGGCCGCAGCCGCACAGCCTACACGTTAGTCCGTTTCCGCGCCGTTCGGTCACCGATTTTCGGCTGCCGACGGCAGTGGAAGATATGGCCCGGGATGGGATTTCCGCCTTGCCGCAGCTGCAGGCCATGATCTCTTCCTCTTTGAGGGACAGCCAGCCTTCTGTCCGGCCCGTGGACACGAATGTCGATAGGGTGTCGTTCCAGTCGTGGCCGGCGTCTATCCAGACTGTCAGTCGTCCGTCGAACAGCAGGTGCGCCCGGTCGATCAGCGTTCGTCCGTCTCCTTTGTCTTTGCTGCCCAGCAGGTTTATCGCCAGCACCGGGTCAGCCTTCAGCCGTTCGGCTTCTCTTACCGCGGCCATGACCGCCAGTAGATAGCCGAGACCCTTGTCGTTATGGGGCGTGAGCGGTTGAGTGCTTACCACGTCTTTCATTTTTTCTCCCCTTTTCAGTCCGTTAGTCTGCGAACGACGCATTCCAGCACGTTTCCCTTGAGCCGGGACAGGCTGAGGTGATCTTGCTCCGGCAGAGTCTCGAATTCAAGACCGTACTTCCGGCAGTTCGACTCCGTTTCCTCGGCCGAAAGTCGGCTGTCGGCGCCGGCGACGATGACGAACAGCTTTTTTCTGTCGGCGAACGGAACTGCGCCGTTGCGGAAACTGCTGCCGTCGTACAGGTTTTTCCAGTTTCGGCCGTCGAACCTGTAGGAACCCGGCAGGTTGTCGGTTAGGTACAGTCGCAGCGACTCCAGCTCGGCCCGTATTTGGGTCGGTTCGATCATCGGCGAGACCAGGACTGCCCGGCTGACCGCGGAACAGGAGGCGGCGCGGGCCGCGACCCAACCGCCGAAGCTCGATCCAAGCAGGGTGATCGGGCCGGACAGCGGTTGGCCTGACGGCGTTTTCGCCTCGTCGGCAGCGACGGATTCGGCCAGCCTGATGATGTCTCGGGCCGGATCGTCCTCCAGAAACGCTCCCGAACTTTCCCAGGTGCCGCGGTAGCGGGGCAGGACCACATTCCATCCACCTGCCGCCAGGTCGTTCATTAGCTCTCGGCGGCATGGGGCGGCCGGTATCCCGTCGCAGATTATGACGGTTCCGTGCGAAGCTGTTTCGCCTGTTGTCGTCAGGCTCTCGAAGGATAGGCCGTCCAGCATCGATCTCTCCGGTCGGCGGTCGAGGTCCGTAAGGCGACGGCCGACGGACCGCTGGGCGATGGCGTAGAGTTCCTCGTAGTGCGGAAGCGCCTCCGCTATGTCCAGGGGACTGTTTGGCAGGGGCGTCGCCGAGGGATAGCGTTTAAGGAATTTTTCTTCGGCATCGCAGAAGTCCACGTCCGGATCGTCAAGCAGCAAAATGTCGAGCATCATGAAGCGCAGTTTCTTCCGGTGCAGGTCCGGATTGGTGTCCTTGTGCGGTGCGGCGTGGCCGGTCGCCGACTGTCTGGCCCGAAACGTGTAGCACTGGACCTTGTGCAGTATGTCGACGGCCGACTGCCGTGGCGGAGGCGTCAGTTCGAGGAACGGGTTGGTGCCGAACAGGCATTTTAATTTTCGCAGGATTTGGACGAAGAAGCATCCGTGTCCGTCGAGAGAGAAAAGTTCGCCGTCGCCTATCTCGTTCCGGTACAGGAGTTGGAAGTCACAGCGTTTGGTTCCGCGGCTGCTGATCTCTCTTAGGCGTTCGGCATCGCCGGCGACTGGTCGGTCGAGAACGACCAGCAGGTCCAGGTCGCTGCCGTCGGCTCCCATCGCAGTCGAGCCGTACCAGAGTACCCCAACCAGCCGATGTCCGAAGTATTCGGCCGCCTCCTGGGCGATCTGGACGGCCTGGTTTTTGTCCCTCGATTCGCTCATATTTTTTTCATCGGCTGTCTTATTGCTTGACCTTAATCTATTTTTGCTTGTTTGGTCTATTTTCGTGCCGGGATCGTCAGCCGGAACGTCGCCAGCGGTGTGGACCAGCGGCAGTTGACATAAAGGGCCATTTGTTGTATACTTCCGGCGAGCAAGTGACCCAAGATGGAGATCCGTAAAGTTTCCCCATTCGAGGCGAGATTTGCGGATAATTCACAACGTAAGCAACGTCTATGACTGGCACTATCCAGCGCCTGACAGACAGAGGTTTCGGGTTCATCGCCCAGGAAGGACAGGAGAAGGAACTCTTCTTCCACTCGTCCGCCCTGGTCGGCGTGACCTTCGATGAGCTCCGGACCGGCGACAACGTCTCGTTCGACGTCGAGGACTCCGAGAAGGGTCCGCGCGCGGTGAACGTGCAGCGCGCCTAACCTCTGCATCGAGAAGCCGCTCCGATTTATCGGGGCGGCTTTTCTTTTTCGTCGGCGCGCAGCCGCCACTTTTCTACATGTTGTTTCCGCAGTCGGCCGGCGAGCGGTGGCGTCGCGCGGCATGGCGGAAAATCTTTTTTTCGGCCATTATTGTCGTAGACGATTCCGTCGGCCGCCGTCGGACGGGGAAGAGATGATTTCTCGCCGACTGGCATGCGGTCCATCACCCATCGACAGATGAGACTAAAGACTCGAGTTCGGTCGTACGCGAAGAGGGCCCGAAAACTGCTGCGGCACATCGGCCCCGGGTTCATCACCGGCGCCGCCGACGACGACCCGTCCGGCATCGCCACCTACTCGCAGACCGGCGTGCGCTTCGGCTACGGCCAGCTTTGGACGGCCCTGTTTTCCTTTCCGTTCATGGCTGCCGTTCAGGAGATGTGCGGTCGGATCGGCCTGGTTACGGGCAGCGGCCTGTCCAAGGTGATCCGCCGCCACTACTCGCGGCCGGTGCTCTTCGTCGCCGTCTTCCTTCTCTTCGTCGCCAACACCATCAACATCGGCGCCGACCTCGGGGCCATGGCCTCCGCGGTCAAGATGGTCTTCGGCCTGCCGTTTGTTTTTTGGCTGCTGCTGCTGACCGCCGTCACTCTTCTTCTCGAGACGTTTGTTTCCTATTCGAGATACGCCCGGTTTCTCAAGTACCTGACCCTGTCGCTGTTCGCCTACGTTCTGGTCGCGTTTACCGTCCGACAGGACTGGAGCCAGATCGCCTGGTCTACCTTGGTTCCGAGGCTGTCCTTCAGCCGTGACTACGTCCTGAACATCGTCGCCGTTCTCGGTACGACCATTTCCCCCTATCTCTTTTTTTGGCAGACCAATCAGGAGGTCGAGGAGGAAATCGCGGCGCATTTGATCTCCGGCGAGGGCGACGAGCGGCCGCGGGTCACGAAGGGCAGACTGAGGATAATGCGCTTGGATACGATTCTTGGAATGTTTTTTTCGAACTTGGTCATGTTCTTCGTCATCGTGACCGCTGCCTCGACGCTGCGGGCGAATGGCGTGACCGACATCGAGACCGCGACGCAGGCGGCCGAGGCGCTTCGTCCGCTGGCCGGCGACCTGACCTACGCCCTTTTCATGCTCGGCATCCTCGGTACGGGCATGCTGGCCGTGCCGATCCTGGCCGGCTCGACGTCCTATGCGGTGGCCGAGGCTTTCGGCTGGCGGTCCGGCCTGTTCCGCAAGTTCCGTGATGCCCACGGCTTCTACGGCGTCATTGTCCTGGCGACGTTGGTCGGGCTGGTGGTCAACTTCGTCGGCATCCCGCCGTTCAAGATGCTCTACTATACGGCCGTACTGAACGGGCTGATCGCGCCGCCGCTTCTGGTGCTGATCCTGCTCATCTCGAACAACCGGAAGATCATGGGCAAGCGCACCAATGGGTTGCTTTCCAACGCGTTGGGCCTGATCATCGTGGCAGTCATGGCCGCCGCCGGCCTGGCGCTGTTCGTGCTCTGAACGGAGATATTTTTCCGTTCATTTTTTTGTAAGTCCATCCGATATGGATAGTCCATTCAAGAATACAGATTATTGGGCCGAGGAGTTCGGTCTGCCGTTATGCATAATTTCGGATCGCAGTCAGCCTCCGTTTCGCGACGATTTCGTCTGTCTTTCTTCCGGTGAGACTTCGTGACTTTTTCTGGTTAATGACCGGCGTCGGTTCGAGGAGTCGGAGGGCCTTCGCCTGCTCGGGGATGATGCCGGCGTTCGGCGATATGCGCATGAGACGAGTCGGATAGTCGAAAGCCTGAATTCGTTGGAGCTTCCCTCTGGACTCCATGATCGGGTCAAGCTGATCTTGGAGGTGCTTCGTCGATGGAATGCCGTCTATCTTGAGACGGAGGCCTTTCGCCTGTCAGGTTTCACGCAGGCTGCGGCTCAGTCGGCTGTCGTCAGGCTGGAGTCCTTGGGACGTCTGCGGATAGAGCTGCGGGAAGCGGCCGAGAGGTCACTGATACCCAATGTCGGTGCGACACTGGAGGAAGTCGCGTCTCGTTACCGGTTAGGCGATGGACAGGTGTATTTTTATACCCTGCGAGAGTTGGGTTGGCTGCTCGATCGCGGTCTTCTCTTGCCTGCGGGCATAGCGGAAATCCGCATGGCGGGTTCTCCTATTGGCGCAGCGGCGGGCAGGAAGGCCTGGCAGTGGGCGCGGACCATAGTCGGATTGTCGGTCTTCTGGAGTCGGACCGTTCAGTCGGTCTGTCGGACACTTTGAAAGGACAGATTGCCTATCGCGGGTTGGTCAGGGGAAAGGTTCGCAGGTTGCGGCATGATCGGCCGGACATGTCGGTGGTGGCGGCCGGCTTCGAAACAGGCGAAATTTTGGTTACGGAAATGACGCGTCCGCAGATATTCTCTGCCTGCAGTCGGGCTGCAGCCATCGTCACCGACGAGGGCGGGATCATCTGCCATGCCGCGATCGTGGCACGGGAGTTGGGGATTCCCTGCATCGTCGGAACCAAGACGGCGACCAGGATGCTGAACGACGGCGATGAGGTGGAGGTGGATGCCGAGAACGGCGTAGTGCGGATATTGGTCCGCTCTGAAGCGCAGCCGGTCCGGGCTTGATTCCCTCGTTTCGTTACGGAGACTGATCGATGCTATGATCTAGGCATTAAGCGTTTTTGACCGACCAATGAGTAGACCTATGAAAACGCACGCTACGGCTTTAGCGCATCCTTCCCGTAACCCAACAATTCTATGAGAACCAATCTTTTTGTCTGGTCGGCCGTTGGGCTGATGCTGCTGGGGGCGGGTTGTTCGGCCGTTCGGCCACCGTCTGTCACGAGCGATACGTCTGGCTCGACGGCACCTACTCCACCGTCTGCGTCGGCCCGTCTTGACCTGAGTGGGAACGGACTCGAGAGCGTTCCGTCTGATGTCTTCAGCCGGACCGATCTTGAGGAGCTCGACCTGTCGGACAACCGCCTGACCGGTGCGTTGCCGGGCGAGATTCGTCACCTTCAGAATTTGCGGGTGCTGGACGCGAGCGGAAACATGATGACCGGGCTGCCGGCCGAGATCGGGCAGCTGTCCGAACTCGAGTCGCTGGACTTGTCGGACAACCGGCTGACCGGGCTGCCGCTCGAGCTCGGCAACCTGTCCGGACTACGGCGGCTTGACCTGAGCGGCAACGACATATCTCGGCATGACCTCGACATCATTCGGGTCGGGCTGGAGAACGCCGAAATCGTTGAGTAGTCCGACCGAAGAGGCGAGAAGCCCTGCCATGTGGTGGGGCTTTTCGATTAGAAAAACGCCCCGTAAGGTACGGGGCGGATCAGGTCGGTCGAGTGGCGGACGCTATCGTCCTTGCTCCGGCGGATCGTTCGGTCGGGTCTCTCCCGGTAGCAGGTAACTCTCGTCGGCCAGTGCCCTGACCACTTCGGCGACTACCGAGGTTTTCCCTTCGGCCAGATGTTCCGCCAGCAGGTTCAGGACTATTTCCAGGTCCTCGGTCGTCTGGGCGCGCAGGGCCCTGATGGACGCGTCCGGAGTCGGAGAGAACGGATATTCCATCTGGATCGTCATCCGGCCCGACCGCTCGTCCAGGATGAGTCGTCCGCGCAGGTTTCGGAACGGCTGGCTGTCGTGCCATGTCCTGAAGGCCAGCAGTTCCTGCTCCGTCCAGTCATGCCCATCGGCCATCGTATTGCCCCTTTCTGTTCTCGTGTGGTGAGAGCCGGTTAGCTTGCCACATTCGGCCAATGCCGTCAACGGTCGGCAAAACAAAAATCCCGTCCGTTCGGGCGGGATTTCGTGTCGGGATCACTCTCGGGTCGGCAGCAGGTCCTCGGGATGGACCCAGTTCGCTATCTCGAGCGCATTGCAGGCCATGGTTTCGTAGCGGGCCGACTCGGCATCGATCGGCTGGCCGCCGTACGGGTACGACCAGAGTACGTTGTCCGTGATCGTGTCGGGGGTCGATCGGCAGCCGCCGTTGTCGCTGTAGGGGCAGGCGTCGAAGCTGAACGTACCCACGCCCTCGCACTCCAGCCGCATCCGCTGCTCGGTCCAGATCGAGCCGATGTAGTCCTGGCAGTGGCTGGAGGTCTCGATGACGTTGCAGCTGCCGCGTACGGCGTTCGTCGGACGGGTCTCCTCGATAAGCGGCCTGACGTCCTCCTCGTAGTCGATGGCCTGGTCCTCGGGCTGTCCTTCCGTGCAGCCGCTGCCGAGGAAGGCCAGCGCCGGGAGCAGCAAGAGCAGCCCGCCCCAGCCCCAGCCCCA
>JBDRRB010000030.1:0-2187 GCA_043825985.1 bacterium
TCCCAGGATCTGCTTCATCAGACAGTCACACTTCATCCAGCTCAGGACCCGCTTTTGTTCGTCCTGAATTGACGAATTGCACCTGTCTTCGCGAGTCACTAGCTCACCGTACATTTCAGTACGGCTCGCGTCGTGACTAGCTCCAGACAGGCACACTTCATTCAATCCGAGGTCTGCTTTTGTTCCGGGCTCTTTCCCAGGATCTGCTTCATCAGACAGTCACACTTCATCCAACTCAGGACCCGCTTTTGTTCGTCCTGAATTGACGAATTGCACCTGTCTTCGCGAGTCACTAGCTCCAGGCAGGCACACTTCATTCAATCTGGAACCTGCTTTCGTTCTGGGTTTTGTTCAGCAATGGCTTTGTTTTCAGCCTAAATCTTTCGTCTTCTATCATGGTTTCCCCACGTTGGAAACAATTGGCCGATGACCGGAAGCTCCGGGAGAGACTGACAGCTCGGTCAGAGATCGTCTTCGGAATCCGCCAGTTTTTTCGCCAGCTGGGTTTCGCCGAGGTCGAGACGCCGACGGTCGTTCCGCATCCGGGAATGGAGCCAAACCTGGACCCGTTTGAGACCGAGGTGATCGGTCAGGGCGGCGAGCGGTATTGTGCCGGACTGATCACGTCGCCGGAATATGCGCTCAAGAAGCTGCTGGCGGCCGGCTACGGGCGGGTCTTCGAGATTACCCGCTGCTACCGCAACCGTGAGCCGTGGGGTGGCCGGCACAATCCGGAGTTCGCGATGATCGAGTGGTACCGGTCTGGTGCCGACTACTGTGCGATCATGGAGGACACCGAGCGACTGGTCGGGACTTTGGCTGTCGCCCTGCACGGAAAGTCGAAGGTCGAATGGCGGGGCAACCAAATCGACCTGTCCGCTCCCTGGGAACGGCTGACGGTCGCCGAGGCCTTCCGCCGTTCGACCGACATCGACCTAGACGAGATGGTCGACGATCCGGAGGGCTTCCGGAAGTCGGTCCGTGCCGCCGGCTACGAGACTGCCGACGACGACAGCGTCGACGACCTGTTCTTCAGGGTGTTCCTGCGGGACGTCGAGCCGAACCTGGGTTTCGGCCGGCCGGTGTTCCTATGCGACTACCCCCGTCAGATGGCCTCGCTGTCGCGGCTCAAGCCGTCCGACCCGCGCTACGCCGAACGGTTCGAGGCCTATGCCTGCGGCATGGAGCTGTGCAACGCCTTCTCCGAACTCAACGATCCGGCCGAACAGCGCCGCCGGCTGGAGGAGGAACGGCAGGCCCGGATCGACGCCGGCAAGATCGCCTTCCCGATCGACGACGATTTCGTCGAGGCAGTCGGCCACATGCCGGATTCGGCCGGAATTGCCTTGGGCATTGACCGTCTGGTAATGTTGCTCACGGACGCCGGGTCGATCGAGGACGTCACCTACTTTCCGGCCGCCGGGCTGTTCGGCGGACCGTCAGAAAAACCCTGAACTAACCAGAAACACACGCCTATGGCCGACACGACAGCGATCAAGAAGGATGCCTTCATCATGTTTAAGGACGCCGTCCACCAGGTGGTCGACTTTCAGCACGTCAATCCGGGCAAGGGGAGCGCCTTCGTCCGTACCCGGCTCAGGAACGTCCAGACCGGACGGACCATCGACAACACCTTCAAGGTCAGCGAGTCGGTCGAGCCGGTCGAGCTGGACCGGACCAACATGCAGTTCCTCTACGGCGACGACACCGGCTACAACTTCATGGACAACAACTCTTACGAGCAGGTCAGCATTCCGGTCGAGCTGCTGGGCGACAAGGGCCAGTACCTGACCGAGGGCCAGGAGGTGATGGTCATGATGTACGACGACCGGCCGCTGTCCGTCGACCTGCCCAAGAAGCTGACCTTCAAGGTGGTCGAGGCCATGCCGGCGGTGAAGGGCGACAGCGCGCAGGGTCGCGTACTCAAGGAAGTGACGCTCGAGACCGGCATGAAGATCCAGGTGCCGCTGTTCGTCGATCAGGGCGAGCGGGTAGTCGTGAATACCGAGACCGGCGAGTACGTCGAGCGGGCGCAGTAGGCCACCCACGAGACAGCAAGAAAACGGGATCCCGGCCGGGTCCCGTTTTTGGTTTCTTTTTTGGGAACACGAAATGTCACTTAGCTCTGTCCTGTCAACCCCGACTGCTGGCGTTAAGGCTAAATTTCCTACCGACAGCCCCATTTTT
>JBDRRB010000031.1:0-5256 GCA_043825985.1 bacterium
ATGACTGTTAGTCTGACCCAAGCCGATCTTGGCTGTACGTCGGGTGACATGTTTGATGCTATCACGGAAAGCAGTTCTGGTGCTGGCTACTCTGTACCCGGACTGTTCTATCTGGCCCTTTGAAATGAACTGAGAAGTGAAGTCTTCTTCCTGAAGACACGTCGTCCTCTTTGTGGGACGACTTTTTCTTTCCCAGCCTGTTGATCCTTGCGCCGAAACCCACTTTTGTGTATCCTTCTGACTGTTAGCTAGTTCCGGTTGGGACTGGCTCGGTTTTATAAGTAGGGGTTTTTGGCTTTCGGGCCGCATCCCGCCAACACAACTGAATAAGTACAATTCGCTATGTCATCGCCAATCTACCAGGCCATCAGGCAGCTCTCGGAGGAGAAGGATATCCCCGAGGAATCCGTCATCGAGACCATCGAGGCCGCGCTCGCCGCTGCCTTCCGCAAGGACTTCGGGGAGAAGGACCAGAACGTCAAGGTCAACTTCGACAAGGAGACCGGGGACTTCGACGTGTTCGACGTGAAGACCGTGGTCGAGGACATGGAGCTGCCCGAGGAGCCGGAGGAAGGCGCCGAGGCCGAGCCGCCCCGGGCCAGGCCGATCCCGCTGCCGGCCGTCGGTCCGGACGGGCAGCCGCTTGAGGACGAGGGTCCCAAGTTCAATCCCAAGACCGACATCATGGTCACTGCCGCCCGTGAGACGCTCAAGCCGGACGCCGAGGTCGGCGAGGAGATCCGCACCCAGCTCGAGGTGCCGGCCGCCTTCGGCCGCATGGCCGCCCAGACCGCCAAGCAGGTGATCATCCAGAAGATCCGCGAGGCCGAGCGCATCAAGCTGTTCGGCGAGTTCAAGGACCGCGAGCACGAGCTGGTTAACGCCACCGTGCAGCGCCGCGAGGGTCGGCTGGTGCTGATCGACCTGGGCCGCGTCACCGGCATCATGCCGCCGGACGAGCAGGTGCCGTCGGAGCGGTACGCGCCGGGCGACCGGGTGAAGGTCTACATCGTCCGGGTCGAGATGGCCACCCGCGGACCGGAGATTATCGTCTCGCGCTCGCATCCCGACATCATCCGCCGCCTGTTCACTCTGGAGATTCCGGAGGTCGCGGCCGGCACGGTCGAGATCCACGGCGTGGCCCGCGAGGCCGGCGCCCGGGCCAAGGTCTCGGTCTCGTCGCACCAGGAGAACATCGACCCGATCGGCTCCTGCATCGGTCAGCGCGGCACACGCATCCAGACCGTGATTTCCGAACTGGGCGGGGAGAAGGTGGACGTCATCCTCTACGACGAGGATCCGGCCGCCTACATCACGAACGCCCTCTCGCCGGCCAAGGTGTCCAAGATCGAGCTCGACGAGGGGAGCCGCACGGCCGACGTGCTGGTCGATGAGGACCAGCTGTCGCTGGCCATCGGCCGCGGCGGTCAGAACGTCCGTCTGGCCTCGCGGCTGACCAACTGGAAGATCAACATCAGCAAGATCGGCGGGTCCGCCCCGGCCCTCGAGGTCAGCGCCGACGGCGAGGTCGTGTCCGGCGAGATGCAGGACGAGGTCAAGGACGAAACGGCCGAGTCCGGCATTGCGGAGGCCGTCGAATCCGCCGAGGCGACCGGTTCGTCTGAGCCCGTCGAGGCCGATGCGGCGCCGGTCGGGGACGGCGAGGCGGAAGCCGCCGGAGGAGACGTGGCGGAATCCGAAGCCGCCGACGGGCCGGAAGAGAAGCCGGTCGCGGAATAACGACATAACAAGAATTCCATGTCCGGTCTTTACACCACCCTGCTCCTACAGCCGATCTTCAACCTGCTGATCTGGCTCTACAACGTCATTCCCGGCCACGACATCGGTCTGGCCATCATCGCGCTGACCGTCCTGGTCAAGGTGATCCTCTGGCCGATCACGGCCAAGTCGCTCAAGTCGCAGCGCGCGCTGCAGGAGATCCAGCCCAAGCTCGAGGAGCTGAAGCGCAAGTACCCGAACAAGGAGGACAAGGAGAAGCTGGCCAAGGAGATGATGGAGCTGTACTCGAAGGAGAAGGTCAACCCGCTCTCCTCCTGCCTGCCGCTCCTGATCCAGCTGCCGGTGTTCATCGCCCTCTACCACTCGCTGCGCAGTGGTCTCGAGTCGAGCGGCTTCGACCTGCTCTATCCGTTCGTCGCCGATCCGGGCACGGTCAACACCATGATGTTCGGGGTGATCGACCTGGCCGGCACCAACGTCCTGCTGGCCGTGCTGGCGGCCGTCACCCAGTTCTTCCAGGCCAGGATGATGGTCGCGCGCCAGCAGCCGAAGAAGGTTCCGGGCGCCAAGGACGAGCAGATGCTGGCCAACATGAACAAGTCGATGGTCTACGCCATGCCGGCGGTCACGCTGTTCATCGGACTGAAGTTTCCCGGCGGCCTGACGTTGTACTGGCTGGTGATGAACCTGCTGACGATTTTGCAGCAGAAGCTGGCTTTCAATCAGAAGAAAGGGGCAAGTCCTGAGCCGGGCGCATAGCACCGAGCTTCGCGATTCGTTCGCTCAACGTACGCTTTCAGTACGTTTCGCCGTGTGAACCACTCCAGCCGGGCACATTGGTCCGGTCGATACCGGCCGGACCCCCGCTGTCAGCCGGGGAGATGAGTGCGGGGCATCCCGTCCAGAATCTGCTGATGATTGTCGTGCCGTGTGATGCAGTTTGATTGCAGACCTACCTGACTCGGCACTTGCCCACCGCAGCTCATTAGGGCGGAGGTGGGTCTCGGTCAGGACTTGCTGGGGCTTCGGCATTAAATTTTTCTGAAAATTATGCGCTGTCGCGACACACAACTTCATGGGCTGCCGGCGGTGACCGAGAGCGGCCAGACGGTCGGCAAGCTGTCCGGCCTGGTCGTGGACACCGCATCGCACGACGTGGTCCAGTACGCGGTCCGCAAGTCCGGTGCCCTGTCCAAGCTGCTGCCGCGGGAGCTGCTGGTGTCGCGCGGGCAGGTGGTGTCGCTCGACGACCGGCAGCTGGTGGTGCGCGACTCGGTCGCCGAGGAGCTGGCGGCCGAACGGGAGGCCATGGTCGCGCCGGCGCCGGAGCCGGGCGCGGCCCTCAACCGTTCGTCGGATTAGCAAAAAAGAAAGGCCGTCCCAAGCAGGACGGTCTTTTGGTTGGCCGAAGAGAGCACGTCCGGGAATCTGCTCCCGGAGATCAGCCTTCCTTTCTAGATCGGTTGTCTGCAGTCGAAGTAACAGCAGACCCGCCTGGTGCGGGCGCAGTCCGAACACAGTCCGTGGGACATGCTTTGGGTCTGCTTCCCGCAGTCGCGGCAGACGCCGACCTTAATTAACGGTGATTTCAGTCGACATGACGGGCAGAGAGGCTGCCTACCGTCGCATTTGGCGGTTAGACTGACTGACAGTCCAAAGATTGGGACATTGCCGATATGGTTGTCACGTCCTAGGGAGATTGGCATCTGAGCCATTTATGCGGACTCCTTTCAGGCAGCGGATATGGTGTCAGCTTTATACGTCGGCGTCAAGGCCGTCGGGCCGCTTTTCGGTCGGTCTGGTACGATGGGACGGTAAGCGAGGCAGCCATGGGCAGTTGTTCGTCGGCGGACAGTGCGATCGAGAGGGGAGCCATGTCGGCCTTGGCCTGGTTCGACGTCTTCGGCTATCCGCTGGCCCTGCCGGAGGTGGTTCGATACGCGCGGTTGGCCGACGGAACAGCGCTGTCGGCCGGCGCGGTGGCCGAGACGCTGGACGGCGATCGGCGCGTGGGGCAGAGGGACGGTTTCTACTTTCTGTTCGGGCACGAGCGTTCGGTGTCCGAGCGTCATCGCCGTTTCCGCCTGTCCGGACGAAAGCTGAAGCGGGCCCGGCGGGCGGCCCGGCTGTTCGGGCTGCTGCCGTCGGTCCGCCTGGTGGCGCTCTGCAACTCGCTGGCCTTCGCCGGCGCGGACGAGGACAGCGACATCGACCTCTTCTTGGTCTGCCGGCCCGGGACGCTCTGGACGACCCGGCTGCTCCTGGCCGGCACGCTCAAGCTGCTCGGCCTGCGCCCGACGCCGCAGGTGCAGCGCGACCGGCTGTGCCTGAGCTTCTTCGTCTCCGAGGCCGCGCTCGACCTGGGCGGACTGGCCCTGCCGGACGGGGATCCCTACCTGCGTTTTTGGGTCGCTACCTTGCTGCCTCTTTATGACGACGGCGGCGTGTACGAGCGCTTCCTGTCCGCCAACCGGTGGGCCTTCGATCCGACCGTCCGTCCGGTCGGGTGTTCGAATGGCGAACCGGATCTCGGCCGGCTCGAACGGCTGGCCCGCCAACTGCAGCTTCGGCGCTTTCCGGCGTCCATCCGCGACCTGGCCAACCGCGACACGCGGGTCGTGGTCACCGACGACGTGCTGAAGTTCCACGTCAACGACCGACGGACCGACTTTCGCGACGAATATCGCCGGCGGCTATCCAAACTGGGGCTCTCCTTATGACCATGAGAAGTTTCGGGCGATGGCGGCAGTGGATTTTCGATGCATTGTTCATGTCGCTGCTGGCCCTGGCACCGCTGACCACTGGCTATATATTTTATCGTCAGAACTTTCTCGACTTCGGGTTCGAGCCGGATGGAGGGGTGCGCGGCGTGCTGTTCGCGACTCAGCTGTTGGCCGTAGCCACGGTCATCGCCGGCGTCGTGGCCAGAAGGCGTCCGGGCCCGCTCGGCCGTCCGGTCCGCTCGGCCGTCCGGCTCTCTTTCCTGCTGACGGTGGTCGTCGGTCTGTCCGCCTACCTGTCCAGCTTCCCGGACAGCTTCGTTCAGGCGACCTGGCTGCTGCTCGGCTGCCTGCTGGCCTGGTCAGTCTCGGTTTCGTTTCGTCGTCCGATGCGGGCGGCGGCTGCGGCCCTGTCGGTCGGCGGGGTGATGCAGTTCGTGCTGGCCCTGTCCCAGTTCTCGCTGCAGCGGGTCGTGGCCAACAAGTGGCTGGGCGTGGCCGAGCACCTGCCGGAGATTTCCGGGTCGTCGGTCGTCGAGACATTAGGTGGTCGTTGGCTGCGGGCCTACGGGACGTTGCCCCATCCGAACATGCTCGGTGCCTATTTGGCGATCGCGGCGCTGGCCTCGCTGTTTCTGCTCGTGTCGACGAACGATCGTCGGTGGCGCCTGCTGGCCGGACTGGGCGCGGCGGTGAACATCCTGGGAATGGGACTGACTTTTTCGCGCAGCGCGCTGATCGGCTTTCTGGTCGGTCTGGTCGTGCTGGTCGTCGGACAGTCGGTAGTGGGTGGGCG
>JBDRRB010000032.1:0-13177 GCA_043825985.1 bacterium
GTGACTGTCTTCAGGCGGTGGGCGATGACGAACACCGTCCGGTCGCGCATCAGCCGGCGGAGCGAGATCTGGATGGCGGCTTCGGTGCGGCTGTCGAGATGCGAGGTCGGCTCGTCCAGTACCAGGATTCGCGGTTCGCGCAGGAAGGCCCGGGCGATGGCCACCCGCTGCCGTTCGCCGCCGGAGAGCTTCATGCCGCGCTCGCCGACCTCGGTGTCGAGGCTGTCGGGGAGCTTCCTGATCAGGTCGGTCAGTCCGGCCTGGCGGGCGGCCAGGGCCACCTGCCGGTCGGTCGCATCGGGGCGACCGAAGCGGATGTTGTCGCGCAGCGACTCGTGGAACAGGGTCAGGTCCTGAGGGACGTAGGCCATCTGCGAGCGCAGCGAGACCAGGTTCACTTCCCGCAGGTCATTGCCGTCGATCATGATCCGCCCGGCCTGCGGCGTCAGGTAGCGCCCGAGCAGGTCGACGAGCGTGGTCTTGCCCTCGCCCGACTCGCCGACGATGGCCACCGACCTGCCGGCCGGCACGCGGAAACTGACCCCCTCGATGACCGGCTGCTCGGGCAGATAGCGGAAATGCACGTCGTCGAACTCGACCTCGCCGGCGACGTCGATCCGACGGCCGGCCCGGAAGCTCTCGCCTGGCGTCTCCAGCTCCTCGTGAATCGCCTGCCAGTCGGAGATGGACTTCAGGTAGGTCCTGAACTGCCACTGGATGGCGCGCAGGTAGCCGAAGACGGTGAAGGTGAAGGCGATGAGCGTCGAGGTCTGGCCGATGGACAGGCGGCCTTGGGCCAGTCCGTGCACGCACAGCGTCAGCGTTCCGGCCATGGACATGGCGACGATCAGGTTCTGCCCGTTGAGCAGGGCCTTGGAGACGCGGATCTCCCGGTCCGCGGCCTGCAGTATCTCCCGTCTCTTCTTGCTGACCCGCCTGGCAATGGCGGACTCGTTGGTGGTGGACTTGACCAGCAGGATGTTCCTGACGGCGTCGTGGATGAGATGCATGAAGGCGCTGTCGGCCTTGCCCCAGGCCTTGCGCGTCTCGAGCGAGCGGACCGTCATCCGGCCGGAGTAGACGACGAAGACGACCAGGCCGGACAGTATGGTCAGGCCGATCGCCCAGTTGATCACGAACAGGTAGGCCAGGATTCCGGTCAGGGCCAGCAGGGACGGCACCAGGTCGAACAGTCCGGCATTGAGGAATCCCTCCAGCGACCAGCGGAAGTTGCCGGCGCGCTCCATGATCTCCTGGATCTTCTGTCCGTAGTGGAACTCGAGCGGCTTGTCGATGATCTTGGCGGACGTCTTGACCATGAACGTCGTCGACACCAGGTTGCCGACTCCCAGCCCGCCGCTGTTCGCCACCCAGGTCCGGATCAGGTCGCCGGTCGTGTGCAGGGCGAACCAGGCCAGTATGGCGCCGCCGTAGAGAAGCGGCGCCGCCTGCTCGTTGGCCAGGTCGAAGCCCCAGCCCATGACCACCGGTCCGGCCAGGTCCACGACCGCACCGACCGTCGCCAGCATCATGCAAAGGAAAATCAGCCGGCGGTACGGTCGGAGCTCGTGCAGGACGAATTTCAGGAACGGAATCATCGGTTGGCCTTCGGTTCGGAATCGGTCTTGGCCGCGCCTGGGCTGCGGTCGCCGTTGCGGAACGTCTCCACCTCCTCGAGGTTGATCGACAGCAGGTCCGAGGTGCCGTCGTCGCGCATGGTCACGCCGTAGAGGACGTTGGCCCGGCGCATGGTGTAGCGGTTGTGGGTGATGACGATGAACTGAGTCCTCTCGGCCAGCTCGCCCAGGATGCCGGCGAACTTGTCGGCGTTCGATTCGTCGAGCGCCGCGTCGACCTCGTCGAGGACCACGAACGGGCTGGGGTTGGAGACCATGATGGCGCAGATCAGCGCGATCGAGGTCAGGGCCCGTTCGCCGCCGGAGAGCATGTTGATGTGCTTGATCTTCTTTCCCGGCGGAGTGGCGGTGATGTCGACTCCGGCGATGTAGGTGCTGTCCGGTCCGCCTTCGTCCGTTGCGGTCTCGGCCGGTGCGGCGTCGGTCTCGTCCGTGTCGGCCTCCTGCTCCTTGGTGCGCGAGGCGGTCATCTGGATGAGCTCGGCCTTGCCGCCGCCGAACAGCAGCTTGAAGTGCCGGTCGAACTCCCGGTTGAGCTTGCGGAAGGCCGTCTCGGAGCGGGTGCGGATGGTCTCGTCGAGCTCGACGATGACCTTCTCGAGGTCGCCGATGGCCTTGGTCAGGTCGCCGATCTGTCCGGTCAGGTAGACGTAGCGTTCGTTGGCTTCCTGATACTCGCGCACCACCTCGGGGTCGATGCCGCCGATGAGCTGCAGCTGGTAGCGGAGTTTTTCGATGCGCGGACGGAGCGATTCGGGGGAGGGGGCGGGCTGGCCGTCGGCCGCCGTGTCGGCGGTGCCGGACTTGACCCGTTCGGCCCGCTCTCCGAGTTCGGTGGTCATCTCCTGCTCGAGCGAGTCGCGCCGCGTCTCGAGACGGGCCAGCTCGACGCGCAGGTCGCCCAGCCCGCGCTCGAGCGAGTGGGCGGACGAGATCTTGTCTTGGAGGGTGCGCTGGAGGGAGAAGAACTTCTCCTTCTTCTTACGCTCGTCGTCGTTGTAGGCGCCGAGCGTCTTCTGGGCGTCCTGGATCTTCTTCTCCAGCTCGGCCATCTCGGCCTGCAGACCGTTCAGCTCCTCGACCAGCTTCGGGTCGGCGGTCGGCTTCTTGGCTTCCTCCTCGGGTGCCGGCTTCTCCAGCCGGTCGGCCAGCATGACCGTATCGGCGTGGATCGAACGGAAGTCCGGCACCAGCGCCTTGGCCGCGTCGAGCGTCTCGGCTTCCTGCAGGGACATGACCGTGCGGTCCTGCCTTTCGCCCAGTCCGCGCACGCCTTCTATTATCTTGGACAGAGGCAGCGTCGTGGCGGTTTGCTTCTTGACCTGTTCGGCGATCTCGATCCGGCTCCGGACGCGCAGCTCGCGCTCGCGCAGGGCGCTCTTTTCGGACATCAGCCTCTGGAACTTCGACTGCAGTTCGGTGAAGGCGTCGTTGCCGGTCTCCTCGCGCTCCAGCTTGGCCAGCTCGCGCCGTGCCTCGTCGAGCGTCGACTCGCGTTCTTTCCATTCGCCCTCGCGCTTGGCTAGCTCGTCCGCCCGGCCCGCGATCTGCCGTTCCAGGTCGGCCCACAGCCGGCCGTAGTACTGGTGATGCAGGTCGTGCAGCTCGTTCTGCAGCTCGTCGCGCTCCTCGAGCCGCTTGACCTGCCGCGACAGCGAGCGGACGCGCGGCTCGATCTCGTTCACCAGCATCTCGGCCTGCCCCAGGTTCTCCCGGGCGGCCTGCATCTTGATCACCGACTGGTGGCGCTTGAGCTGGTACTGCCTGACGCCGGCCGCCTCGTCGAAGAATTCCTTGCGCTCCTGCGGCGAGGCGACCAGGATGCTGTCGATCATGCCCTGGCCGATGACGGAATACGAGCGTGCGCCGAAGTTGGCCTGGGCCAGGAGCAGCTGCACGTCGGCCAGGCGGACCTTCTTCTTGTTGATCAGGTATTCGGACTCGCCGTCGCGGTAGATGCGGCGGGCGATGGTCACCTCGCTGAAGTCGAGCGGCAGCTTGCCGGCCTCGTTGCTGAAGTGGAGTACCGCCTCGGCGTAGCCCGACCGGGCGCGCTTCTCCGAGCCGGAGAAGATCACGTCCTCGGCCTTCTTGCCGCGGAGCAGCTTGACGCTCTGCTCGCCCAGCACCCAACGGACGGCATCGGCCACGTTCGACTTTCCCGATCCGTTCGGCCCGACGACGGCCGTGATTCCGCGCGACCTGCCGGACGGTTGGACGAACTCCAGGATCTTGCGGTCGGCGAACGACTTGAAGCCGTGCATTTCCAGCTTTTGCAGAATCATAGTGAGTGGACGGTTGACCTGTTTCGTGGGTCGCGGGCTAGACCTAATGGGGACAGGCTCCGCGAAGCAGCCTGTCCCCATACTTTGCAGGCGGACCTCATTAGGTTTTTGACCCATCAATACGCTCAAATGGTGCCAGTTTTGGGGGGAGATGGCAATTGCCGGCGGTGCATCCGCAGGTGACTGCTGCACGCAAAAAAGAAAGCCCCATGAGGCGGGGCGAAATGTCGGCGTGCGGCGCGGCGTCTGATCCGGCCTAGAACGGAGTGCGCTTGTTTGGGTCGGGCGGCGGTGGCGGAAACAGGTTGCCCTGCGGTCTGTTCTTTGAATTTATTCCCGAATCGCTTTCCACTGGTTGGCCCGATCGGGCGAAGCTGGCCTTGAGTTTTGCTATCATAATGGTCAGTTTATTTTTGAGCCTCGATCTTTTTTGGGCCAGCTCTATGCAGCCGTCATTCTCCGTGAGGCTGACGCTGTCGGCATCTTTTTTGCCCCCGGTCTTCTTCATGGCGCTCGGCATCTTCGGGCTCAGCTAGGCGGATTCGGTTTCCCGGCTGAAGATAGATGGTCAGCGGGTCGGCATCGTGCGATTGAGCCGGCACCTCAGCCAGGTAGTGCATGTCAAAGTCGACCACCCTTTTGTCGACCTTTTCTGTCCAGTAGGAAACCCGGCACCCTCTGAAAGTCAGCGGGCCGGCCATGATGTCGTAGCGGTTGGCCTGCAGCTCTTCCTGCGACGGTCTCCATGTATCGCCATGAAAGAGAAGTTTGCGGCCGTGGCAGTCTGTGACTCCGATCGTGGTCCAGGTCGATCCGATCTGGTTTTCCCTGTTGAAACTAGCCATCTCTTCCTCCTCGTCTGTAGACGACGTGCCTGCCGGAGCAGGAGAGCAACATAGTTGTTTTTGCTTTCGTCCGTCAAGTGTTTGGGTATCGTGTGTTGACATCTCGACACGACGACTGTAAGTTGATCCGCTTATGGACATGGACCACCTGAACAGTACGGCACATGACATGATGAAGCGCGCTAGGGGCGTGCTGTTTGTGGCGCACCGCAGCCCGGACGGTGACACGCTCGGTGCGGTGTCGGCGCTGGCCCGCTGGTGCGACCGGGAGGGGGTTCCGGCGACCAGGTTCTGTCTCGACCGGATTCCGCCGCAGTACCTGTTCCTGCACGGGGCGGAGAGGTTCGTCTCCGATCCGGCGGAGATCGTCGGCGGCGGGCATGACCTGATCGTGGTCTGCGACTGCGGAGATCTAAAGATAGCCGGCGTCGAGGCCGAGGTGCGTGCGGCCGGAAAGGACGGCGTCTCCGTGATCAATCTCGACCACCACGCCTCGAACGTCGGTTTCGGGCACCTGAACGTGGTCGATGCCGGCGCGTCCTCCACCTGCGAGATGGCCCACCGCCTGCTGGTCGAGGCCGAGGCGGAGATCTGCCACGAGATGGCGACCGCGCTCCTGACCGGGATCGTGACCGACACCGAGAACTTCAGCAATCCGGCCACCTCCAGGAGCTCGATCGACACCGCCTCCGAGCTGCTCCGTCGCGGCGCTCGGCTGGGCGAGATCAGCCGGAACGTGATCCGCAACAAGTCGGTCGAGTCGCTGCGCCTGTGGGGCCTGGTCCTGTCGCGGCTCAAGTACGATCCGGCGCTGGGCATGGCCTCGACCGCCATTTTGGCCGATGACCTCACTGCGGGGACGACCGAAGAACATATCGTCGGCGTCTCGAATTTCCTGAACTCGATGCTGGACGCCAAGGTGACCTTGGTGCTGCGCGAGATGCCGGACGGACAGGTGCGCGGCTCGCTGCGTTCGGTCGAGGGCGTGGACGTATCGACGATCGCCAAGAAGATGGGCGGCGGCGGTCATCAGATGGCCGCCGGATTTTCGGTGAAGGGGAAGATCGTCGAGTACGAGCACGGCTGGCAGGTAGTTTAAACTAGGCATCCATCAGGGCGGGCGCATTGCATACGGCTTCGCGGCCGGCTCACTCACCGTACCTTTTCAGTACGCTTCGTTTCACCGGTCGCTCCAGCCGCACACACTGCATCCCGCCTGATGAATGCTGGGGCATGCCGTCAGGAATGACATGGCTTGAATGGGATAAATCAAAACGGCGCTCGTGATGAGTGCCGTTTTTCGTTCGTCGCGCTACTTGATGATCTTGTCGACCAGGCCGTACTTGACCGCCTCGGCGGCAGACATGAAGTAGTCGCGGTCGGCGTCCTTCTCGACCTTCTCGAACTTCTGTCCGGTGTGCTTGGCCAGGATGCTGTTCAGCGAGTCCTTCATCTTGAGGATGCGTTCGGCCCGGATCTTGACGTCGGTGGCCTGTCCCTCGGCGCCGCCCATGACCTGGTGGATCATCACCTCGGCGTTCGGCAGGGCGAAGCGCTTGCCCTTGGCGCCGGCCGCGAGCAGCACCGCGCCCATCGAGGCGGCCATGCCGACGCAGATCGTGGCCACGTCCGGCTTGATGTACTGCATGGTGTCGTAGATGGCCAGTCCGGCCGTGACCGACCCGCCCGGGGAGTTGACGTAGAGCTTGATGTCCTTGGTCTTGTCCTGGCTCTCGAGGAACAGCAGCTGGGCGATGATGTTGTTGGCCACGTGGTCGTCGATGCCGTCGCCGAGGAAGATGATCCGGTCCTTGAGCAGGCGCGAGTAGATGTCGTAGGCCCGCTCTCCGTGCGTGGTCTTCTCGATGACCGTCGGGATAAGAATCTGGGACGAGACGGCGTAGGGGTTGCTCATAGGTTGATGGCTGCGTGCGGTTAGTCTTTTTGCCGGTTCAGCATAGCTTTTTTGCGGGGCGAAGTGAAGTTATGGAAAAATAAACGGCCGCGCAGATCGCTGCACAGCCGTTGTCTTGGTTGTCTCTCGCATTTTAAGCGAGAGACAATTTTTTTCGACTAGTCCATGTACCACCTCCTTTCTTATCGTTCGGTGGTTCCGGTTCCGTTTTCTTTTAAAGAAAAGATCCGTCTGCGGGCACCCTAGCAGATTCCGTCAGGCCTGTCAAGGGTGCCGGACGGTCGGCGGAAACAAAACACCCCCATTGCAGCAGCAATGGGGGTCTCCGGGTCCGCTTTCGGAGGACCAGGGCCAGCATACGGCTTGATCGGTTCCGTACCTGGCCGAGACTTCGACGATCGCAGTCCCGGAGGCCTCCCCCGAAGATGGGGGAGGTCTTTTGCTCTTAGCGACGTGGAGGGGATTCGAACCCCATCTCCCTGTTACGGTCAACCTCATACTCTGTATGAGGGTCCATACCGCACGCGGAATCGCTTCCGCTGCATCTATCTCTAGACGCTTGTGCTCCAGTCGGTATGGCCACGTCAACATGACTTTATATCATTCTTTTGGTAAATTGTCAACCCTTTAATGTCGTTTCTGTCAGAAATTTTTGATCTAGGTTTACCTTTAAAGAGTGATTTACGGGGTATTTTTTCTTTGAGGTTTTCCGCTCTGTTAAGCGAAGATGGATAAAATTTAAGCTCATCCGTCATGAGAGCTTGACAGCCTTTCAAGTCCGTGGTAGATTTCCCCGTCGGTTGCGGCGCCGGTCCGCCGCTCCTGGCACGGAACACCCCGGTGTTTCGCGCTCACGACAAGCATGGAGTCTACCTTTAGGGACTTTCGGGCTCCGGCTCGTAGTTTCCTACGGGTGCACTTCTTGAGCGCGAACCTCTGGGGTGTTTTGGTTTTTGGAGAGAGGGAGGAGAGATGACGTCTCGTTCTTCTTTATTGCTTCAGCCCGTGAGGGGTTGGCAGATCGGACAGTCGGTCGTTCTGTCTGCTGATTTGAGATTGGCGACCGATTCGTCGACCGTCGGAACGGTCGAGAGTCGGGTATTTCTGGAAGAACCGTTTTTTTTGTCCGTCAGTCGGCAGCGGTCCGCAGCGCGTACACCGTTGGGTTTATGTCGTCGGCTGGACGGATGCGAACGGCATACGCAGATCCGGCTGTTTTTTAGGAGATGAGCTGACGGAACCGAATTGGTGTCCAGGAGAACGCCAATCGGTGGCGAGCAGACGGAAACGGTCCTGTGACTGGGAACCGGTCATTCTTTTTTCGCCGTCGGCGCAGATGACGACTGACTGACGAAAGACCGACAGAAAACTTTTGCCGTCCCTCTTGGGGCGGTCTTCTTTTTGTGTCGATCTTTTTTATCAAGAGTGGTCTAACTCAAATCGTGGATTCCCGCCGGAGCCTGCCTTCGCGAAGGCGGGAGCGGGAATGACGGGATGGCCGTACCCGGTGACTAGGGACAGTCGCATCTCTTTATTGCCTTCCCGTCCTATCGGCGCACGGGCGACGACAGAACGAAACCGACCTGTCCGTCAGGTCGGTCTTTTTGCGTTGGCGATTTTATCACGGCCGCGATCGTGTCGCGACACTAGCCTTCAGGCGTCGGGGAAGGGGACGGGGCCGGAGCGGCGGAGTCCGTCGGTGCCGGTTCGGTCGTGGCGTCGGGAATGGCCTGCTCCTGTTCGGCGGTGATGTCCTCCGGCGTGGCACCCAACAGACAGACTTCCTGCCACGGCTTGTACCAGCTGGTGAAGTCCTCCTTCTTTACCTCGCCGTTCGGATAGGTGACGGTGTAGGTAAAGATGACGTTGGCTCCGGCATGGGCGGTCTCGGTGCACTTCTCCTTGCCGACCGGAAGTTCGGTCGTCAGGATGACCTTCTTCGGCGGCGGGCTGGTCTGGCTCAGGATGACGGCGTCGGTCTGCCCGGCCTGACGTCCGTCGCGCACTCCCCAGAAGGTGAAGTCGATCCGGTCTCCGGTGATCTTGGTCATGATCAGGATGTGATGGCCGGTATCGTTCAGGAACTTGAAGTCAGGCGCCGGGTCGTAGATGGTCGCGTCCTTGCCCGGACCCATGTAGTTGCCGTCGCCGTCGCGCTCGTAGTACGAGACGCGGTAGGAGTGGTTGCGGCGGGCAGTGACCGGCAGGCCGGCGTTCAGGACCGTACGGAAGGTGGTGGTGCCGATCTGGCACAGGCCGCCGCCGAACTCGGGCGTGGTCCGGTTATCCTTGATGACCAGCTCGGGCAGGTAGCCGTGCTCGCCGTCGATCTCTCCCAGCGCGCCGATCAGCGAGAACTCCTCTCCCGGGGCGACGATCAGCCCGTTCAGGGAAGACGCGCCGAGGGCGATGTTGTGCCGCCGGTTGGCCGGGCTGCCGCGGAAGTTGCTGGCGCCGGCGCCGACGATCTCCTTGATCCCGTACGGGTTGGACTTCTCGGTGGTGATTTCCGGTTCGGCCACGGCGACCGGCAGGTCGATCGTGCCCTGGGTCGGCTCGCCGTCCCCGATCAGCTCGCGGACCAGTATGCCGTATGACGCGTCGAGGTCCAGCTTCTCGCCGTCGATGCCGGGCGAGAACTTGGTCACGCGCCCGTCCTGCATCTCGAACACCGCGTCGATCGGCCTGACCGCCATGGACGACGAGTACGTCTCGAGGCTCTTGGCGACCCGGTCGCGGTCCAGCGTCAGGCGGATGTCTCGTCCGTCGCGCTCCGGCGCCAGCCAGTCGGCGACGTGGCTGCGCGAAACGGTCCAGGTGATGCTGCGGGCGCGGACGGTCCGCGGCGCGCGCTCCATGGCGGTCCGCGCGTCCGGGACCAGCGGCTCGAGGTCGGAGACGGAGAACCGCGGCTGCTCGACGGTGACGCGCAGCTCGATCGGGTCCGACGACAGGCTGGTCAGGCGGTCGCGGACCTCGTAGACGGTCGCCGACACGTCGAAGTTTCGGCCGGCCGACTCCGGCGACAGTGAGATCTCGTAGTCGCCGTCCTCGCTGACTGCGATTCGAATGCGGGCATCCTCGGCCGGACGCACTTCCTCGCCGAGTAGGGAAGTGACTTGCTCGGTCAGTGCGGCGTCGTCGACGGAGACCGGAATGCGCAGCTCGGTCCGCAGGAGAGCCGACCGGATCCGCTGGTAGGTGGACCTGATCGCCCCTCCGGTCCGGCCGACGTCATAGGCCATCTGGGCGGCCTGGGCCGGGTCGAAGGCGATCGCGTTGGACGCACCGACGAACGGGCCGAGGGCAACCTGACCGTCGGCAGTCGAGAAGTTCAGCCGGTAGTCGACCAGGAACCGCTCGATCTCGGTCGTCGCCTGATCAACGGTCATGCCGCTCAGCCTGACCGGACCGACTCCGACGCCGCGGCTGATCCGGCCTTCCGACGGACGGGACAGGAAGGCGACCGCCGCCATCGCCAGTATGACCGCCGCCAACAGAAAAAACGCCGCCATCTTGATGACTGCGGCCTTTCCCCCCGGACGGCGTCCGCTCTCGCTCGGCTCGCGCCTGTTCCCGACTTTTCGGCCGCCTTTCGCCTTCTTTTCCTTGGTCATATCAGTTGCGTTCCGGTTTCACCGACGATTCAGATTTCGTTGACCGCAATGCGCCGCGATCGGTCTGCCTTGGGCATCCGGACGGTCAGCACGCCGTCCTTGAGCACGGCCGATATCTCGTCCTCGCTGATCTCCTTGGGCAGGATCACCGACCTGGAGAACGGTCCCCAGTGGCATTCGCGCACCATGTAGTGGGCATTGCCTTCGGGAACGTGACGACGGACGCCGCGCACGGTCAGCATGTCGTTGTGCAGGAAGACGTCCAGGTCGTCGGACGACACACCGGCGATGGCCGACTTGAGGATGATCTCCCGGTCGGTCTCGAAAACGTCGACTGCCAGCTGCCCCTCCTCGCTCTCGGCGAACATCAGGTCGCGGGCCTCGTCGAGCGCAAAAACGTCCGGGAAAAGAGCTTCCCCGGAGTCGGCTGCCTTTATCTTTCTGAACGAAATCATTTTGGCTGCTGTTTCTGCGTTCGCGATGCATCCATTATAGCATCGGTCAAGGCGTCGGTACAGGCGTGCGGCCACGGTCCTGGCCGGCGACCGTAGGGTCGGAATGCGGTATCATCCAGGTCACTATGGTCGGCCTGGCGGCAGTGACATTTTTGGCCCTGGTCCTGCGTCTCCTGACCTGGCGGATGCAGGGCACCGGCTGGCTGGACGAGCTGTTCAGCTTGCGTTTCGCGTCCGGTCCGCTGTTCGAGTCGCTGTCGATCGTGGTCCGCGATACCCATCCGCCGCTTTACCACCTGCTGCTCAGCGGCTGGCTGCGGACGTTCGGCGACTCGCTGGCCTCCGGTCGGGCGCTGTCCGTGCTGTGCGGCACGGCGGCGGTTCCGGCGGTCTGGCTGGCGGCCCGCGAGCTGGGCGGACGGCGTGCGGCGACGGTCGCGGCCGTACTGGCCGGTCTTTCGCCGGTTCTGGCGTTCCATTCCGGCGAGGCCCGGATGTACCCGCTGCTGGCGTTCCTGTCGTCGCTGTCGCTGTGGCTGTTCGCGCGGGCCTGGCGAGACGGGTTCGGTTGCCGGGCGGCGGTGGCCTGGGGCTTTGCTTCGGCGGCGATGCTGCTCACCCACGTCACGGCCGCAGTGCCGTTCGCGGCGGCGGTCGGCTGGGGAGCGTGGCGGTCGTCCGGACGCGGGGCGAGGCGACGGCTGCTCCTGTCGTCGGCGCTGTCCGCGCTGCCGTTCGCGGTCTGGCTGGCGTCGGCGGCCGCCTACCGCTGGGGCGAGGTCGGCGGAAGCTGGCAGCTGGGTGCGAACGGCGGGGTTGCAGGGGTCATCGGAGTCTTCCCTCGGCTGATCGCGAACGGCGCCCCGTCGTCGCTGCTGTGGCCGGCGGGACTTATGATGTTGGCGCTGGCGGCGATGGCCGGGCTGTCGCGCCATGGATCCGGCCGGCTGCCGGAGCTGTACGCGCTATGGGCCGTCGCGCCGTCCGTGGCCTTCCTGCCGCTCGGCTGGAACGCGGTCAAGTACTATCTCGTCGCCCTGCCGGCGGTCTCGGCGCTCATGGCGGCCGGGCTTTTCTGGTTCTTGGATTTGGTTGGCGCCAAACGTCGCCGAACGGCGGTTGCGATCGCGCTGGCGTGTCTCTATGCGGTGACGGTCGTGCCCGCGCTGTGTCGGCTGGTTTCCGTCCGGCGCATCCGCTGGGACGAGGCGGCGCGGTTCGTGGAGTCGCGGGAGCGGCCCGGCGACCTGATCTTCGCCGAGTGGTTCGTGTCCGAGCTGCCGCTGCGCGAGCACTACCGCGGCTCGCTTCCGGTCGCCTCGGGCTACGGCTACGACGAGTCGCTTCCGTTCGACGAGCGGCTGGTGCGCTATTCCGGCGCGGCCGTGGCCAACGACGAGATGCTGTCCCGAATGGCGCGTGACGTGTCGGATGCGGAACGGGTCTTCCTGGTCACCGGCGCCCTGTGTCCGGACCGCAATCCGGTCCAGGCCTGGTTCGTCGATCATGGCTGGCGACTCGAGGGCAGTTGGTCGGCCAACGAGTTTTCGCCTACGATGCTGCTGTTCGGCCGTCGATGAATCGGCCGGCCAAACCCAGACCGACATGACGGAAAGCGAAACCCTGAAGTCCGACGCGACCAGGCTGCTCAGGCACCTCGACCTGGTCGGCCGGCTGGAGAAGTTCGGCCATGTTAGGCCGACCGGATCGTATGCGGCTGACCTGATGACCGTTCCGGACATCGACCTGTACGTCGTCGGCCAGTGGGACAGGGCCGCGGTCAGGAAGATATTCGTCGGTCTGCTCGATGCGCTGCCGGTGAAGGGTCTGCTGTTCTTCGACTGGGTCCGCTATCGGCACCCCGACTTTCCTCGGGCCTACTATATCGGGATCAAGGACAACTTCCGCGGCCGGAAGTGGAAGGTCGACATCTGGTTCCTGACCGAGCGGCAAGTGAAGTCACTGCCGTACGCCGATTGGAGTCAGGTCGAAGTCAGTCCGACGCAGCGCCGGGCGATCATCGGCTTCAAGGAGTACCGCGACCGTCGCGGGCTGGCGATTCCGAGCTTCATGGTCTACGAGGCGGTCCTGCGTCACGGACTGCTGAAGCGGCAGGAGATCGAGGAATACTGTCGAGGCGATGCGGATAACAAGTGATTCGACCGAATAAAAAATCCCGACTGCCCATTACGACTCCGGGATTTTTGGTTAGATTCTTCTTTCGTGAAGGGCGGGGTTTCTGTCTTCTTTCGGCGATAAGGACACCTGATTGAATGAAGGTTGACATTAGACCAGTTGCCATTTAACCATTAGCAACGGATGACCGAAATCATTCGAGTGAATGAGTCAGGTCGTCTGTTGCAAATGGAAGTTCCAGAGTCCAGCACTAAGGAGATGAAACAAGTCGTCGGTGTTTGGGATGC
>JBDRRB010000033.1:0-40161 GCA_043825985.1 bacterium
CGAACACCCTGTCGCCGGGGCGGTAGACGCCCGCAGCCAGCTCATCGTATTGGGTGCCGTCGAAAGTGAACTCGAAACCCTCATGCTCGTCATCGAGTCCGCGCAGTCGCAGCACTTGCCCGACCGCCTCGGTGCCGTTCTCGCGGACCTGCCGGGTCTCGTCGACCACTTCCTCGACGACCGCCCGGAAGACCCGTTCGTCGTCGGTCGGGGCATTTTGGGCCTGGGCTACCGTCGGCAGGGCGACACAGGCGATCAGCAGTAGGCCAAACAGAATTTTTTTCATGGCGATTTAATTGATGAGGGGTTTCTTGGCGCGACTTCCGCCGTAGCCCTAACTTTAGCATCTCGGCCGCCAAGTATCAGTCTTGACTTTTTGGCCTAAAAGAGTTAAGTTGGTTCGCCGTCCGTCGAATGGAAATGGCGGCGGCAGAATGGAAGGAGAGGAGGAGGGTCATGGAAAGGCTATCTTTGGACGAATGGTTCCGTAAGGCGGAGCGCGGCGTCGGGCGCGATCCCGCCCAGATGCCCTTTGATGAATGGCTGGCGGTCACCGAACTGCTGATCTCACAGCAGGCTCGGGACCAGAGCTTCGCACCGGAATTTTACCTTCGGCTGTTTGGCGCACTGCTTGGGCGGCTGGCAGACTTGGTTGCGAACGCGGTCGACATGGCTCGGCTACTGGCCATCCTGCCTGACGGCCATGAGCTCGAGTCGGAGCTGGTCGGGCGGTACGGAGAGATGCTGTCCGATGGGAATGTCAGCAATCCGTTTCTGATCATATCATGCATGATCGTCTGGGAATCGCCGGACGTCGATCGTGAGTCGCCCAAGATCCAGGTCATTCTACGGGCCATGGCTCACTTGTGGCCTTCTTATCTGAAGACCTACGGCTGGTCAAACCTGTCCTTTCTCCGCCTGGAGGGGAAAGTCTTGGCGGTCGTCTGTCAATCCGAACCCGTGGAAGGCGTAGATAGCTTCCTGTTGGGACTGGATCGAATGTCCTTGATCAGGAAACTGGCCGTTCTAGTGCTGCGTCTGCCCAGGCAGGGTGATGGGCGGAATGTCCGGGAGTCGGCCAAGAGAGTTCTGGTTGAGATTTCCAATTGGCACAACTGGTTCGATCTGGCCTGGTGGTTGGGTCAACGCGATGACCCGGTCGTAGACGATGACCTGCGATCAGTCATCGGGAAACATCTGTTCGATGAATCCAATTCAGCGATGCTGCAAAAGCTTCTGACGGCCAGTCAGTCGACATTGTCGGCGGCCGGACTCGACTTCGCAAGTGTGGAAGCTCGTCTGAAATCATTGTCGGAGGCTTGAGTCAATCTTGTTTGCTTGCGACCACTCTCTAGAGAACCGCCCTTCCGGCGGTTCTTTTATTTCCGTTGCCCTGGGCTTGACGGATCGTCGGCTGGGTGGTTTGTGTAATGATACGCGGCAACCGCTGTCGCAATGGGAGGAACAGGGAATGGACAGTGAAAAAGGGGTGAATGTCGGAATGGAGCCATGGCTGACCTTCGATTTTTGGGTCGAGACGGCCAGGTACCTGCACCGCCATGCCGGCAATCCGTTGATCGACAATGGCCCGAACTGGTGTCTCGTGACGGCCCGCCTGGCCCAGTTCGCTCCTTCAGTCGAGGCGTTTGAGGCGGCGATCGGCGACCGGCCCGGAGTCTCGTCGCTGTCTGACGGGGTTCGCCGTCGGCTTGAATCTCGGTCCGGTTCCGCCGAGCAATCCGTGAACTGAGTCGCTGCAACTTCTTGCCTCCTCGCTGGGGGCTTTTCTTTTTATCCGTGACGGTCGGGTACCAGAGTATTGGCCAGGCGGATGGGGCATCGGACGGCGGTCCCGCAGCCTGTATAGGGTCAATATTTGTGGCACAGTCATTTAGTTGAATAAGCGGCGAGCGCCTCGATGGGCGTCTTGCCCCCGAGCGCCCAGTGCGGACGCTCGTTGTTGTACATGGCGATGTAGGCCGAGAACGACGACCTGAGGTCGGCCACGGTGGCCCCGTGGCCGCCGACCGACCAGAACTCCTCCTCGTCCGTGCGGTGGCTCCTCTCAACCCGCCCATTCTCGGTCGGCCGGGCCTTGTGGGTGAAGAAGTGCCTGGCGCCCAGCGCGGAGGCCCGTCGCGAGAAGGCGCGCCCGAACTCGCGGCCGTTGTCGGTCTGGACGGCGGCCACACGGAACGGCGCCGAGGCGGCGGCGGAGCCGAGGAAGGCCGCGGCGGTCGCCGAGTCCAGCTCGGGGTGGATCTCGGCGTGGCGCCAGCGCGACACGACGTCGACCGCCGTGTACTGGAACAGCCGCCGCGACCCGAGCGCCACGTACTTGGTGTCCACCTGCAGGAGGTCGCCCGGCAGCCTCATTTCGGCCGCCCTGACGCGCGGCTTCGGGGCGCGCCGCTTCCGCGTCCGGTACCGGAAGGACCGGCCGTGCCGGACGAGTATGCGGCCGCAGGTGCGCCCGCACGGCGCGGCCCCCTCGCGCGACAGGACGAGGGCGAGCTTGCGGCGGCCCCAGCGCGGATGCTCCCGCTTCAGGGCCAGCACCCGCCGTTCGACCTCCCACGGCGTGCGCGCCGGCGGCCTCTTGGGCCCCCGCCGGCGGCACTCGAGGGACGCAAGGTCGAAGGGATCGTACCGCCGCCTCCAGCGCCAGAAGGTCCGGAGGGGTATGGAGAAGTGCCGGCATACCCGCGCCGCGTTGCCGCACTCGCGGTACGAGTCCATCCAGGCCAGGCGGATGCGGGCGTCGTCGGAGATGGTTCGTGACATGATCCGTTGCATACGGACCAATGTTGCTAGGTCGAGGTTGATGTGGAAAGGGCCGAGGAAATAGCCTGACATCGGTCTTTTGGCGACCGTGCCACAATCAGTGTCCCATTACACGGTCTTGACATTTCGGCCCGAAAAAGCTACCTTTTTTCGCCCATCTCGATACGGATGTCGAGGTTCCGGAACCGGACGGGCAGTAGTCCTGCCTGGCCCGCCTGCACTTTCGTTTTCAAGAACCGCCCTCCCGACGGTTCTTTTCTTTTGGAGCGTGCTAACCTGGACAGGCGGGACAATTTTTTGTATAGTCGAGCACTATGAATAACAAGCCCCAACAACTGAAGCGCGAGGTCGCCGACTGGATGGACTATGAGCTCCTGGACAGCGGCAACCAGGAGAAGTGCGAGCGTTTCGGCGGCGTGACCGTGGTTCGGCCCGAACCGCAGGCTTTGTGGTCCCCGGTCAGGCCGGAAGTTTGGGCGAGCGCCACGGCCCGGTTCGAGCAGCGCGGCGACGACGGCAGCTGGCGGGTGAAGTCCGAACCGCCGGAGAGCTGGTCGGCCGAATGGAACGGCCTGCGTTTCGGTTTGCGCCTGTCGAGCTTCAAGCACACCGGCGTGTTTCCCGAACAGGCCGTGAACTGGGCTTTTCTTCAGGAGAACCTTCGGCCGGACGCCAAGCTGCTCAACCTGTTCGGCTACACCGGCGGCGCGACCTTGGCCGCGCTGTCTGCCGGTGCCGAGGTGGTGCATGTCGACGCCAGCCGTCCGGCCATCGCCGCGGCCCGGCGCAACGCCGAACTGTCCGGATTGGCCGACCGTCCGGCACGCTGGATCGAGGACGATGCGATGAAGTTCGTGCAGCGTGAGGTGAGGCGCGAACGCCGCTATGACGCGATCGTCCTCGACCCGCCGGCTTTCGGTCGCGGACCCAAGGGCGAAATCTGGCGGTTCGAGACCGGGCTGCGTCCGCTGCTGGCGGAATGTGCGCGCCTGCTCGATGCCGACGGCATCCTGATCGTGAACGCCTATTCACTCGGCTTTCCCGCGTTGGTCGTCGAACAGACGGTGCGCGAGGCGTTTCCGTCGGCTGTCGAGGTCGAGTCGGTCGAGCTGACCCTGCCGGAGCGGACCGAACGGGGATTCCTGCTGCCGGCCGGCATCACGGTCCGGGCCAGGGTCTAGCCGTTCCGCCATAAGATATGGAAGTGCTGTTCGAGGACAACCATACGATCGTCGTGGTCAAGCCGCCCGGGCTGCCGGTGCAGGGCGACGACAGCGGCGACGAGTCGCTCCTGGATCAGGTCAAGTCGCATCTTAAGGAGTCGTGCGGCAAGCCGGGCGACGTCTTTCTCGGCCTGGTGCATCGGCTCGACCGTCCGGTGGGCGGAGTCGTCGTCTTCGGGCGGACCAGCAAGGGAGCGTCCCGTCTGTCCGAGCAGTTCCGGTCGCGGCAGGTGCGCAAGGTCTACTGGGCCGTGGTCGAGGGACGGCCGCCGGAAGTTTCCGGACAAGTGCGGCAGTGGCTCAAGAAGGATCGGCAGGCCAATCGCGTGCGGGCCTGTCGGACCGAGGTGTCCGGGTCCCAGCTGGCTGAGCTTTGGTATAAGGTCTTGCGTTCTGACGGTGGGCTGACGCTCGTGGAGATTAGGCCGGAGACCGGTCGTCCGCATCAGATACGCGTGGCCATGAGCTCGCTCGGCTGTCCGATCCTGGGCGATTTGAAGTACGGCGCGAAAAAGGGGATGGAGCATGAGATCGCGCTCTGGGCCGTGTCGCTCGAGTTCCAGCGGCCGGTCGGCGGCGATCCGGTTCGGGTCGAGTCGCGGCCGGACTGGGACTTCATCCCGGGCGGCCGTCCTTGACTGGCCGACCTTTTTCTTTGGCAGTTATTGTTTGTCACCAAACCAGCCATCATGTCATTCCCGCGAAGGCGGAAATCCACGATCGAACTCGTGGATTCTCGGGTCAAGCCCGAGAATGACATGAATGGTTGTCATCCCCCGAACTGTCATTCCCGCGAAGGCGGGAATCCACGGTCGTTTCACTTCGTAGAGGTCCTGTCGGTCGGTTTATTGCTTTTGATTTTTTATTCTAGATTATCCCTGTTGATAACTTTTCGACCGGCAACTTTTTGGGCCAGCCTATGGCCTTTTTTGTTTGTTTTGCCTGCAACAAAGGCATCGTGTTACACCGGGGATAGATCGAACTAATAACCCTTCTCCATATGGACGAGCGTCTAATCAAGTACTCGCGCATAACCATCGCCCTGCAGGCACTGACCATCCTGTCCCTGCTGCTGGTGTCCTGGGCCGTTCTGTTTTCCTACATGAAGTCGGTCGAGGCCAGGGCCACCTGCATCGATCGCGAGTATCAGGGTTCCAAGGAAATAATCTGCCAGGACTACTACCGTCCTCAGCAGTAACGGCATCCGCTGATCGAGGTCTCGGACGTCGGTGCAGGCGGCGGATCAACTGAATGGCGCGGATACGCGGCGGCACGGGTGCCTGAAAATGACGGCGCCAGGTCTTTGATAACTCAATTTGTGAGAGGAGGTCAGCAATGACCAATGTTAGAGGAATTGCGTGTTTCGTGTTTGTGTCCGTCGTTCTCTTGACCAGCTGCCTGGCTGGCGGGAACGACCCCTTCGACGGCCGGGACGAGATGGGAGGCTCCCCGGTCGTGGCCAGCGACAGCATGGCCGGTTACGGTCTCATCCTACCGTTCCCTGTTTCCGAGCGGCATGTGGTCGCCCAGGGCCAATACGGCTCGGTCAGCCATACGGCTGCCGGGGGAACGCCTCTGGCTGTGGACTTCTCCGGACGCAACGGATCGCCGGTTCTGGCGCCGATGGACGGTTGGGTCAGCCTGGAATCGTCCGGCGACAGCGCCTGTCCGTCGGCCGACGGCATGCCGGCCCGCGGCGCCAACCACGGGTTCGGCAACCATCTCTACATCAGCTCCTTCGGTTCGTGCCGGGTACACCTGGCCCATCTGTCCAGCCTGAACGTGTCGGACGGCCAGTACGTCCGGCAGGGAGAGACGGTCGGCCTCGAGGGATCGACCGGCTGCACTACCGGAACCAATCTGCACGTCGACTGTTCCTGCCGAGGCTCGTCTGGCGCCTGGGAGCCGGTTCGCTGTTCGCCCCTGTCCGGCTACACGTCATTCGCCGAGGGGCAGTCGTTCGGCGGAAGCGAGTATCCGACCCTGCCGGTCGGGACCACCGTTCAGGCCTACGGTCGGTCGGAGATCTACCTGGTCTGCGACGAGGGTACCCTGTGCCACATCGCCGACTGGGAGGCATATCGTTCGCGTCGATTTTTCTATGACTCGTCATATCCGACTGCCGAGGTGGTGCGGACAGACGAATCCGCCCTGGACTGCTATCGTCGCGGTCCGGACATCTCCGGCACTTCCGATAGGTACCTGATCGACTGCCTGGAGGGCGACTTCATGGTGTTCCGTGAGGGCGGCCGGGCCATCCGCCGCTGGATTCCGTTCAATTTCGACGGTACCAGGATGGAATCCGAACTGCTGCTCAAGTCATGGGGCATGGCCTACCCGGAGGATCTTCGTGCCGGCGCGCTGTCCAGCGACTGTCGGCTGCCGGAAGGGGAGGCCCTGACCCTGCGGAACGGAACGGTCATCGAACTGCCGGACGACAGCGACTTCTATGTCGTGACCGGCGACCGTTACGAGAATGAGGCCGACCAGACCGCACGGCACGGGTACGTCATGCGCCTGCGCCGTGCTTCGGCCGGCCGGCCGTTCATGCCCCTGCTGTACGGGTCCTACAATCGGGTGCTTCAGGTTCCTTCGGATGCGGTCTTCACCATGACGAGCGGCATGATCCACGGGCTTAACGAGTACACGACCGACCTGGCCCGGCGCTGCGAATACGGGCACGGTTCGGGCGGTCCGGGCGTCGAGTCGTGCGGCGACGGGTCGTGCGGCGCGGCGGAAAGCTGTTCCTCCTGTCCGACCGACTGCGGGTCGTGTCCCTCATCGTCTCGCTGCGGCGACGGCAACTGTAACGTGGGAGAGAGTTGCCGAAGCTGCCCGGGAGACTGTACGGACTGTCCGTCGTCGGACGGCTGCGTTCGCGATGCCCGAAGATGCGACAGTCCTGAGCGCTATGCCGTCTGCACTTACGATTCCTCTTCTGGGACCAACGTCTGGCAGTCCTGGCCGTGCGGCTACGGTGCCGAATGTTCCGACGGCAACTGCTGGTCGGTCGACGAGCCCGGACCGGAGCCGGATTCAGGTTCCGATCCGCCGCACACCATTCGCTGTGATCTTGATTCGTCCGGACTGGCCATCAGCATCACCGGTCCGATTCTCGATGCCCTGATCGAGTCCCCGGTCAGCCCGACGTCGCTACAGTACGGCAGCGACACCGACGGCTGGATAGTCCCATATGGTTCCGGGTCCGGAAAACAGTCCCTGTCCTGGACTGGAGACGATTCGGTCTATGTCTTCGACCTGCCAAGGAACGTCGACCGCATCAACTTCTACGTGGTCGATTCTCGGTCCGCGTCACGCGCCTCGTGGTTTGATTTCGATCCTCTGATGGACGACGGCTACATACCGTGGACCGGAAGGGGAGATTGCCGCGTCGAGGATCGGCTGCTGATCGTCGGTGAGGGCTTTGGCCTTACGGACGACACCGAACCCGATCCTGAGCCAGCTCCAGATTCAGAGCCGTTCTGTGGCGATCGGACCTGCGATTCCGGCGAGACCTGCTCGTCGTGCGCCCGCGACTGCGGGACCTGTCCGCCGCGTTGCGGTGACGGGTCATGTAACGGGACCGAGACCTGCTCGTCGTGCGCCCGCGACTGCGGAGCCTGCCCTGATCCTGAACCAGATCCCGACCCAGATCCTTCAACGGGTCGTCCGACCATCGACTGCGACCTTCGGTCCGGTTCGCTCACGGTTACGGTCAGCGGAATAGACCCAATGACTGACCTGACCGATCCGATCGCCTTTCCCGGCTGCGTCACCTACGGCAGCGACACCGAGAGCTGGGCAGTTCCGCCGGAGCCGGGATCGAGGCGAGAATGTCTGTCTTGGCGAGGGTCGGGGGGCAGCTATGTCTTTGCCATGCCCCGGTCGGCCAGCCGCTTCAACTTCTTCATGACCGACTCCCGTCGTTCCGGTGGCGGGGCCTGGTTTGACTTGGCCCTGGACTGGGGGCCGCCTGGCATGCCCTGGGAGGTGACCGGGGACTGCCATTGGATTCCGGGCCTGATCGTCCAGAATTGACCTTCCTAGGTTCACTGGCTTATTTCTTCGTCGTTCTTTGGATCTCTAGCCGCTCGGCTTTTCCGGGCGGCTATTCTTCGTGTCGTCTTAACACCATGTAGATGGTAGAATTTGTCTATGCTTAGGCTATAAGACGGGACAAGCTATGTCAGAAATGAAAGACCGCGGGTATCACGAATTAGGGCCGGAGGAGGTCGAGGAGGAACGTCCAATCGAACGAGAAATCGGCGCTCGGTACGATCAGCTGCTGGAGGAACGGCAGGAGCTGGTTGAAGGACTTAAGAAATTTACCGTTCGAGAATATTCAGTCTGTCTTCGGCCCGACATTGTAGGGCAAGAAGCCTTTGAAGATGCTGTTGCTGAATGGAAGGAGAGGGTAAAAAAAGAGGTCGATCTGTTTAGGCCACTAGAAAGGCTGGGGATCGACGTTTTTGCCGATGATCTGACCGTTCAGCCCGGTTTTCTTGACCATCAAATAGTTTTTAAGTCCAGAGAACTGCTGGAGGAACAGGTAAGGTACATGAGGTCAGTCGGTGGTTTGGCCAGGACAAGAGAAAGGCGGGTAGACGTGGACGGTCCCGAGCCAGACATGTCGCAGCGCATGCTGTCGATACTGTTCTATGGCCGTCTGGACGATTCAATTGGCATTTTGGTGCATGAACTGATTCACCGTCGCCATTTGGGGAAGCGGCCGAACATCGATGGTGAGTTGACCGAGGCTCAGGCCTACTTCAGTGGCTTATTGATCGGTGAGCGGCCAAATTTTGGCCTAGCCAAGACAGCCGAGACTTTGGTCAAGCCTAAAGACGAAAGAGGCCTTTATGAATATGACCCGGATCGTGTCAACGAGGTGCTGATGGCACTGGCCGAACTGTACGGATTGGGTTTGGGTGAAGACGAAATTGGCGATTTGCTGGTCGAATCTAGATTTGACGCGCAGTCCGAACGATACCTGCCCCTGATGGGTCGTCTGGAGCAGCTTAAGGAACAGCGCGGCTTGACCGACGAGGCGGATGCCATGGCCCTTTATGATCTTTACCGTCTTCATGCCGCCAACCAGCGGATGCGGGTCAGGCTGGCCCTCTTCGAGGTACTGGATCGTCGATTTTCACGGGACGAACGTCTCGGTTCACGCCGGGATCTTTTGAGGCGTGAGTTTTTTTCCCCCGAATACTGCATCAACGGTCGGCCAGTCCAGGCCGGCGAACTGGATCAGAAGATAGTCGTGCCGTGCAACGACAAATATCCCTACGATCCAGATGGTCGGCGGACCGGAATCATCTTTGGTTTCTTTCCGGCCGAGGGTAAAGACGACGTCGAATTCGGCCTGGGTCGATTGGAGATCGATGGGCTGGAGGGGCAGGTAGCCTTGGCTCGGAAAGGCGAGGATGCTCAAGAAATCCTTGAAGATTTTCGATCCGCGGTCAAAACCGTCGATCCGAAACTTCGGTTCGAACTGGTTCTGAATTTTTGGCGAGATGATCTGCTCCATGAGGGGTCGCTGGCCACTGAAATGGCCCGGGCCATGCTCGTCACCGATGAGGACCATCCCGCACTGGTCAAGCTGATTTCCGATCAGTACAGCGAGAGAGTGGAGATCATGCTCGGTGACGCGCTAGCCATTTCCGAAAGTTGGAGGCGTTCGCAGTCCATGGAAAGGAAACGGCTTCGGGGATATGCGGAAGCCATTGACTCGTTGAACTTGTTGCAGAGTCTGTTAGGAGTTGATTTCGATTCTCAAGAAAGCTTTTCCGAAGACCTAAAACTGCTTCGTCGGACGATTGACGAAGCGCTAGCCTGGCATCAGCTATGACCAAACGATCCATTCCAATCAAGCAGTATCTGCTGTTCGACATGAACAGCGTGGTCAGGCTGCTGGTCATTTCGGATGTCATCTGGATGGGGGCCTTGGGGCTGCTGGGGCCGATCTTCTCCCTGTTCGTGGTGGAGTTCATCGAAGGGGCCGATGCCTCAGTCGCCGGAACGGCCGCCGCCATCTACCTGATCACCAAGAGCATCCTGCAGATTCCGGCCGCTTCGCTCATCGATCGAATCCGCGGCGAGAAGGACGACTTTTGGATCATGTTCCTCGGTTCGATCGCCGCCGCGCTCATTCCGCTTCTCTATCTGGTCATCAGGACTCCCGGTCAACTCTATTTAGTGCAGTTCCTGTACGGCGGCATCGTGGCCTTCACCTTTCCTTCCTATATGGCGCTCTTCACCCGGCATATCGACCGTGGGCGCGAGGGCACTGACTGGGGCATCTACTTTACCCTGACTGACTTGAGCGGCGCGGCCGCAGCGTCGATCGGTGGTGTCCTGGCCACGAAGGTCGGCTATCATCCGCTGATCGTGGTCCTGGCCGGGATCAGTTTGCTGGGGACGCTTGTTCTTTTTCCGATTCGCAGCTTTATCTTTAAGAAGTAGCGGTCGGTTGCGGGAGTCCAGCTTAGACAGTTCGAGTCGAAGACCAAAAAAGACGCGCTGGAGATGAAAGGTCCGATCCGCCGGTCGGACCTTTTGGCTGTCTTGCCGTCGGGTCCAGTCAGCTTCGTCGGGAGGCTAAAGACCAAACGAAAAGGCCGCCGGGTTGCCCGACGGCCTTTCTTTCTTCCGTCTTCCGTAACTGCTTACGGAATCCGTTGCGGACGGTGACTAGAGTCCCACGTCCGATTCGTTGATCGGCTCGCCGATGGTGTAGCTGAAGAAGAAAGCCACGCTCACGTCGTCGATCATCCGGTTCCAGTTCGGTCCGTAGATCGCCTCGGCCACGCGTTCGGTGGTGACCCAGCGCAGCACGCCGCCGCGGGTCACCGCATAGACCTTGGGATCGGACTCGATCTTGATCATGCGCCGGCCGGGCCGGTACATGACGTTGCCGCCGAGCGGGATCCGGGCCATGGTCTCCGGCAGGATGGTGATCACCCCGTCGAAGTTGTCGAACCAGGTGTAGAAGATCCGTTCGTGCGGGAAGGTGTAGCGCTTGCCGTCGGCGCCACAGTAGTAGACCGCCGAGCTGCCCTCGGTCTTGATCAGCGAACCGGAGACGCAGTAGACGTCGACCGACTCGTCGGCCGTCTGCAGTCCGAGGTCAGAGTTGATCGACCGGGTGGCGTTCAGGGCCGACTGGGCGCTGAATCCGCCGATGACGTTCGGGTCAGAGTCAGGCGTCGGAACGCTCGGTGTCTCGTCGACCGGCGGAATCACCAGCTCGTCGCCCGTTTCGGACATGCTGCCCACGATCGAGAAGGTGAAGCTGCTGACGGTCGAGGCCAGGACCGAACCGCTGGTGTTGATGCCTTCGACCTTCAGTCTGGCCTGCGAGGTCGTGACGTTCGGCACGGCCCAGCTCATGGAGCCGGAAGTCGGGCGGTCGGCCGAGATGGTGGTCCAGGTCGAGCCGTCGTTGGTCGAGAGCGAGAGCTTGGCGTTTGAGACGCCCGCACCGCCCGCGTTCCAGGACAGGCTGACCGAGTCGCCGGCGTTGTAGGAGCTGCCGCCGATCGGACCGCTCAGCAGGTAGGCGAACGCCGGTGGGGTTCCGCCTCCGCCCCCGCCTCCGCCGCTGCCGCCAGGAACGGTGTTGCAGACCGGAGCCGCGGCCGGAGTGAAGGTGGCCGTGACCGGACCGACAGCTTCGATCACGTTGTCGCCGGCCAGGTAGCTGCAGGTGGCCAGACCGCCGTTGTTGGCCAGGTTGCCCGGATTAGGACCGGGATATCGGACAGTAAAGGCCGAGCCGGCCGACACGACCACCGTGAAGGTGGTCGAGGTCACCGACAGCGAGTCGACCTCCGAGCCGGAGTCGATGGTTAGGGTGATGCCCGGACCGCTCATGTAGAGCGTGGTGTCCTGCGCAAAGGTAGTCGTGGTCGCCGCCCGGGCCGCCGGGCCCGGCAGGGCCAGGCCGGCGGTCAGGGTCGAAACGGCGACGGCTACGGCAAGCAATCGGCTCAGTCCTCTGGCTGCTCTTGATGATTTTGCCATAGCACGCTTTGGTTAGTTTTTAGCTAGCACTAGCGCGCTTAGTAGTTGAGGACGGTAGCTCGCCAAGTCAAATCGGTCGGCGCAACTGGGGCAGCTGAGACATTGCAAAGACGAATAGTGACAGTATCAGCAGCTGAAACACGGCCTGAAGCGATGAGTCCGGCATCGAGGGCACTAGGCGGACCGATAATGACTGCATCACCAGTCTCAGCTCCTGTAACAGTGATCGTGTTGTCTGTCTCATCACAGGTGCCCGCCTCGATAGACCCATCACCATCGATTGTGGTTAGAGAGACAACGTTCGTGCTCGAGTAGGTGCCAGTTCCCTCAGTCAAAACGACCGTACCCGTAGCGTTCGGGAAGGTAGCGGTCTTGTCGGAAACAGTGATGTCGGCCGTCCTTATCAGAAGCTGGTAGTCGTCGTCGGTCGCACCCTCGAGCTGGAGGCCGGTGCCCAGGTAGAGGTTGGCCCAGTTGAGGGCCTCCGAACCCAGGTCGTCGGTGTTGACCGTGTCCGAGATCAGCGAGGTGTTGATGGCGGTCGAGCCCAGGTTCTCCATGGTGGCCAGAAGCACTGTACCGGTCAGGTTCGGCAGGGTGATGGTCTTGTCTGTACCGGTCGCGTCGACCATCGTGAGAATGGTTTCGATACCGTCAGCCGTTCCCTCGAAAATCAGGCTGTCGCTAGCGCCGGTCACGGAGTTGGCTAACTCAGGACCGTTCGCGGCGAGCGTCGACAGCATCACTGTACCGGTAACGTCCGGTAGGGTGATGATCCGGTCGGCCGTCGGGTCGGTTAGGGTCAGTGTGGTCTCATAATCGTCAGCGGTTGCACCCTCGAAAATCAGCGAGCTGCTGCCTCCCCAGAAAGCATCGGCTGCTTGGAGGTCAAGGATAGAGAGTATCGGGTAACCACTGGCAGTCGGCAGAACTAACAAGCTGTCAGCTGTTGGATCAGACGGAAAACGTATTATGGCTTCAAAGGTATCAGCTGTAGTGCCTTCATAGTAGAAATCTTGTCCGGCGAGTTTATAGCCGCCAGAGGCATCTCTGTCACCGGGGCTGGTCAGCACATAGCCGGTAACATCGGACAAATAAACAGTGTTGTCTGCGGTCGGATCGACCGGCTGTATTTTGGTTTCAAATTCGTCGGCTGTTGCGCCCTCGAAAAGCAGGCCGTTGCTGGCTCCGGTTACTGAGTTGGCGACGTCCGGTGCATTGGTCGTGAGCGAGGACAGCATGATCGCACCGTCTCCGTTCGGAAAGGTAATCGTCCGGTCGGCCGTGACGTCGGCGATGGCAAAGGTCATTTCGTAGTCGTTGGCGGTTAAGCCTTCGAAGACCAGTGGCGAGGCACCCTGCAGAACGGCCGTAATGGTGACCGTGTCGGTGGCTGCGTCGCCGATGATCGAGTTGCCGTTGACCGTCAGGTTTCCGCCGGTCGAGATGTCCGTGCCGATGGATGTCGTGGCCGACGTGCCGAACGGCATAAGAGCAACAGCCAGGGTGGCTGCGGCACTGGCCGCCCAGCGGACGGACGTTCGAGATGATTTACTCATATCCTTGTTTTAAATTAATTTCCTCATGGATGGTTAGCGAGGAAATTTTTATTGTGGATAACTACAGACGAAAGTATAGCACAATAGTCGCAATTCCTTAATTTTTTTTGACAGCCGAACAGTCTACGGCATTCGAAACTTTTTTGTCTTAAGTTTGATCTCGGTAATTTGATGTCAATCACATTTTTCAAAAAAAGTTTTTCGTCGGTGTGCTACCTTTTGTATTGGGTCGGCATAAACGGAGGCCGACCGACCTTAATCAACCTACAAGCTAGTCCTATGGCCGGTTTCAGCGTCGAACTGGAGAAGCGAACGCTCGAGAACGAATTTTTCCGTCAGGTGCTCTTTACCACCGAGCGCAGTCAGCTGGTGCTGATGGCCCTTCAGCCGGACGAGAGCATCGGAATGGAGGTTCATGACGATCATGACCAGTTCATTCGGGTCGAAGCCGGCAGCGGCAAGGCTATAATCGACGGTGAGGAGCATATTCTGGAAGATGGCAGTGCCGTCGTGATACCGGCCGGTTCGGAGCATGACATCGTCAACGGCGGAAGCGGAGTCATGAAGCTCTATACCCTATATACTCCGCCCGAGCACAAGGACGGTACCGTGCACAAGACCAAGGAAGAGGCCCTGGCCGACCATCATTAGGCATTTGTCTTAAGCAGACTGAAAACGCTGGACCGCTACGGAGGTTCAGCGTTTTTAGTATTGAGGTGTCGTTACGCCAGTCGGCTTTCCACCTTTTCCCAGTCGACATGAGACCAGAATCCGGCAATGAAGGCCATTCGGTTATTGCGGTGGTCGATGTAATACGAGTGCTCCCAGACGTCGAGCGGCAGCAGTCCTCGGTCGTCGGCGCCGCCAGGCGTTTCGGCGTTGTGATACTGCCTTATCTCTAGCTTGCCGGCAGGAGTCTGTACCAGCCAGACCCAACCCGAGCCGAACAGTCCGGCCGCCAGATCGGAGTATTTTTTCTTGAACACTTCGAACGACTCGAAGTCGCGTTCTAGGATCTCCTGCAGGGGTTTACTAGGTGTCTGCTGTTCGGGAGTCAGGGACAGCCAGAACTTGTCGTGGTTGAAGTGCTGGGCGGCATTGTTGAAGATTGCCGGATCACTGCCGCGCGAGGAACGAATGATCGACTCGAGCGGCTGTTCGGCGAACTCGGTTTCGGCGATGGCCTGGTTGAGCTTGTCGACGTAGGCAGCATGATGCTTGCCGTGGTGGTAGGCGAACGATTCGGCCGACAGCCAGGGTGACAGGGCCGTTTCCTCGAACGGCAGTTCAGGAAGAACGAATGACATAAAATTTTTTGGTTATTTGTAAGTTTTAACCTTAGCACGGAAGCGGCAGCTGGGTACAATTTTTCTTGAGCTTAATTTGCCTTATTTTAGCCTAAATTTAATCAGGAGTCAGTACGTCGGTTCGATCCGGGCTATAATGCCTAAGGTGTTTTTGTTTTTGTGGATAAATATTGAATATGGATAGACGACGGAAGTTTGGTGTGCTGGCCTTCCGTATTTTTGCCGTACTGCTCGTGGTCGGACTGTGGGGCATGGCCGCGGCGGCAAGGGTCGGAGCGGGCCGGCTCAATCGGCAGGCGCTGGAGCTGGTCGTGGAGCGTTATCCCTACGTCAGCCGTTCGGTAGAAGTCCGGAGCGGATCGACGTTCGGCGTGCTCATGGAGGAGGCCGGCGTCGGCGGCAGCGACGCAGTGGCCATGTTTGAGGCGGCCAAAGACGTCTACGACCTGTCGAGCGTTCGGGTCGGCCGGGAGATGGAGCTGGTCTACGGCCGCAACGACGGGAACCTGCTGGCCCTGGTCTACCAGATAGACACCGAGGAGAAGCTCTACGTCACCCGCGAGGGCGACGGCTGGAAGGCCGAGCGGCGCGAGATCGAGTACGACGTGCGCGTCCGGATGGTCGAGGGTCGGATCGACACCTCGCTCTACGCCTCGGCCCTGGAGCAGGGGATCGACGAGCGGGCCGTCATCGCCCTGGCCGACACCTTTCAGTGGACGGTCGACTTCGCCATGGACGTGCGGCAGGGTGACGTTTACCGATTCGTCTACGAGGAGCGCTACCTCAAGGGCAAGTACGCCATGCCCGGTCAGGTCTATGCCGCCCGGTTCGACAACGACGGTCGGACGCTCTACGGATTTCGGTTCGAGCACGGTGACGGCAGCGTTGGCTACTACAGCGAGACCGGCGAGTCGCTGCAGAAGATGTTCCTCAAGGCTCCGGTGGCCTTCCGTTACATCTCGTCCGGGTTCACGACCGGGCTGCGCTACGTCAGCGCGTTCAACGTCTCGACCGGACATCGGGCTATCGACTATGCCGCACCGCTGGGCACGCCGATTCGGGCCGTCGGCGACGGGACGGTCACTCGGGCCGGATGGAACGGCCCTTACGGAAATTTCGTCAGTCTGCGCCACAACTCGACCTATTCGACCAACTACGGGCACATGTCCAAGATTGCCGTCCGGGCCGGTCAGCACGTGACCCAGGGACAGACCATCGGCTATGTCGGTTCGACCGGCTTCTCGACTGGGCCGCACCTGCACTATGAGATGGTCAAGAACGGCGCCAAGATCAATCCGCTGCGGGAGGACTTTCCGGGGACCGATCCGGTGTCGGCCGAGGAGACCGAGGCGTTCTCCGCGGTGGTGGCCGAATGGCGGCCGGCGCTCGACGGCGAATGATGTCGGTGTCGGTCGTTTGGACCGACCGGACCTTTCGCGAGTAACATGACGTTGACGTCAGCCTCGGACCGGTTCGGACTTTTTTCTTTATCTACGGCAGCATGAGCCAGCGGACGGAAACAATCGAACGCGGAAAAAGGGAGCCGCTGCTTTACGTCTTCGCGGCCGGCTTCTGCATGATGGTCATCGAGCTGGTCGCCGGCCGGATCGTGGCGCCGTACCTCGGCTCGTCGCTCTACACCTGGACCGGCGTGATCGGCGTGGTCCTCCTGGGAATGGCCGTCGGCAACTATGCCGGTGGGGTGATGGCCGAACGGGGTGCCGCCTGGCGGTCGGTGTCGGCGATCTTTGCCTTTGCCGGACTGGCCGCGGCCAGCTCGTACTACACCTACCTGCCGGCGTCCGAGCTGGTCTACGGCCTGGGCATACCGATCATTCCGGCGACTTTCATGTTCGCCTTTGTCGGCTTCTTTCCGGTCAGCTTCTTGCTCAGTCTGATCACGCCGATCGTCGTCGCCCTGACCCTGCCTTCAGTCGAGCGGGCCGGCACGACGGTCGGACGGATCTACGCCATCTCGTCTCTGGCCTCGATACTCGGTACGTTCGTCACCGGGTACCTGCTGATCCCGTTCCTGGGGGTGAAGACGGTTGTGCTGACGGTCGCGGCGCTCCTGCTGCTGGTCTCCATCTTGGCTTCGCGCGGACGGACGACCGGCCGTCCGGCGGTCCATGCGGCTGTCGTGCTGCTCTGGCTGGGCCTGCTGGGATCGAGATTCTGCAGCGTCGAGTCGGCCTACTACTGCATCAACGTCGAGCCGTCGCATTCCGAACGCGGTTCCGGCTACCGGCTGGTGCTCGACCGGCTGACCCACAGTTTCGTGTTTTCCGATCCGACCGTGCTCGAGTACGACTACGAGACGGTCTACGGGGTGGTGGCCGAGTACGCGCACGAGAGGCTGGGCGCTTCCCGTCCGCTGCGCACCCTCAGCATCGGCGGCGGTGGATACACCATGCCCAAGTTCGTGCAGGAGAACTATCCGGGCTCGCTGATCGACGTGGTGGAGATCGATCCGGAGGTGACGGAGGTCAACGAGAGGCTGCTTGGGCTCAATCCGGACGGGCAGATCCGGACCTTCAACGAGGACGCGCGGGTCTTCTTCGCCCGCGGAGCCGAGGGCGGACGCTACGACCTGATCTTCGGCGACGCATTCAACGACTACTCGATCCCGTATCACCTGACCACGCTGGAGTTTTCCCGGGCCGTCCACGATCGCCTGACTCCGGACGGCATCTATGCCCTGAACATGATCGACGACTCGAGCGACGGTCGCCTGCTGGCGTCGTTCCTGCGCACCATGGGCGAGGTGTTTTCCGAGATCGACGTGTCGACGGTCGGCCGTTCACTCTCCGCGGCCGGACGCAACACCTTCGTCATCCTGGCCTCCGACCGGCCGATCGACCGCGACGCCTGGCGAAGCGCCGCGTCCGAGGCCTACACCGTCCGCATCGCCGCGCCGCAGTCGCTCACCCTGGACGAGGCGGCCGGGCTGCTGGACCGTTCGCAGGTCAGAACACTGGCCGAACGTCGCGGCGGAATCAGGCTGACCGACAACTACGCTCCGGTCGACAGCCTGGTCGCGCCGCTCTTTTCCCGTCGTCAGTAGGAGGTCAGTCGCCGCATCCGACTTTCGGCCGCGGCGTTTTTTTGTTTGGCTGATGCTCTCGCGATTCGTTACCGAATCGTGTCCGGATCCGTATCGGTTATGAGAAGACGGCCGAATTTGCTATAATTACGGCCAGTTCAATAACCCTCGCACTTTATGGGCTACAACCTGGAGAAACCGAAGGGGCGGCGGACGGCCACCTTCGGCGTGCTGCTGACCTTCGTCCTGACCGTCGTGCTGTTCGGCGGCGCGCTGTATCTTTGGTATTTGGGACTGGACGTGGTCGGTCCGACTCCCGGTCCGACCCACCCCCAGCGCATGACCGATCAGGACGGCGGACGGGTCGAGCCGTTCGTCTCCGAGGCGGACTTCAGCGACTGGCTGTCCAAGGCGGACAGCCTGGGAGGGTTCGGCATGCCACTTTCGGTCATGTCCGGTCGGGAGATGATGGTGGCCGAGGATGCTGCGGTCATGGCCCCCAATGCCGCTCCAACAATGGGTTTGGGCGAGAAGTCGCAGTCCGGAATCGGCGGCGGCGTGTCGGCTGGTCGCATGTCGGAGACCAACGTTCAGGTGGCCGGGATAGACGAGCCGGACATCCTGAAGACTGACGGTCGGGAAATCTACTACGCCCCGCAGGGTTCATACTATCGCGGCGGCATCACGCCGATGATGGGTGCGCCAGAGGTGATCTCTTTTGAGGAGGGTTTTGCCATGAAGGATGCGCCAGAGGTGATCTCCTTCGAAGAGGGGATTCCCAATCGTTATTTTCAGCCCGGCGTCAAGGCTGTCCGGGCCTTTCCGCCGGAGGACCTTTCACTGGATGCCGAGATCGACCTGAACGGCGACCTGCTGCTCGACGGGGACGTGCTGGCCGTGCTGTCCTATGACGGCATCCACGCCTACGGCGTGGACGATCCGAAGAGTCCGTCCGAAGCCTGGAAGCTGTCCTACGAGGACAACAGCTGGCCGGTCGAATCCCGTCTGAAGGACGGCAAGCTGTTTCTGGTCCTGGCCCACAGCATCAACCGCGGACGGCCGTGTCCGTTCGTGCCGGCGGTCAGCGCCGACGGGAACGTTTCGATCGGCTGCGGCGACATATGGCATCCGGTCTCGCCGGTTCCCTCCGACGTCACCTATACCGTGATGAAGGTCGACTTCGCCTCGGGCAAGGTCGAGCGGACCGCCTCGTTCGTCGCCGCCCAGGGCTCGTCGGTAGTCTACATGTCGGAGGGCAGCATCTACGTGACGCATGTCCTGCCGGCCGACGCCTTCTCGTTCGTCTTCGGCTTTCTCGGAGCGAACGCGGACATCGTCCCCGCTCTCGTGCTGGAACGGCTGAACCAGGTTTCTGGCTACGAGCTGTCCGAGGAGTCCAAGGCTTCGGAGATGCGGTCGATCCTGGGGCGGTGGTTCGAGACTCTCGACGAGGACGATGCGCTGGCCCTGATGAACGAGATCGACAACCGCATCGGCGACTACCTGGGCGAGCACCGTCGTGAGCTGCAGCAGACCGGAATCGTCCGGATCGACACCGGCAAGCTGGACGTCAAGGCCACCGGTTCGGTGCCGGGCGTGCCGCTCAACCAGTTCTCGCTCGACGAGCACAAGGGCTACCTGCGCGTCGCCACGACCTCCGGCGAGACCGGCGGACTGTTCTGGCAGTTCGGCTTCGGCGGCGGACGTAACGACAGCATCAACGACCTCTATGTTCTGGACGCCAGCCTGTCCCTGGTCGGCGAGGCGTTGGGCATGGGTCAGGGCGAGCGCATCTACGCCGTCCGGTTCGTCGGTGAGCAGGGGTACGTGGTGACCTTCCGACAGACCGACCCGTTCTATGTTCTGGACCTGTCCAAGCCGCGGAAGCCGGAGATTCGGGGCGAGCTGAAGATACCGGGTTACTCTTCGTATCTGCATCCCCTCAAGGAGGGTCGCATTTTGGGCGTCGGCCAGGATGACGGTCGGGTCAAGCTGTCGCTCTTCGACGTGTCCGATCCGGCCGCGCCGGCTGAGCTCGATAGGTATAGCCTGAGCGAGTATTGGTCGGACGTTCTCGACACGCATCACGCTTTCCTGCTGGACGGAGAGCACGAGATGTTCTTCCTGCCCGGCGGCGACGGCGGCTACGTCCTGTCGTATTCCGGCGATAGCCTCAAGCTGGTCAAGGCGGTGAGCGGCATCCGGGCCAGGCGGGCGGTCTACCTGGACAGCTACCTCTATGTGGCCGGTGACGACAAGATAGTGGTGCTCGACATGTCGGACTGGCGACGGGTAAACCAGCTGAAGTTCTAGGTCGAGGCCCCAGCCTTCAAACTAAAACAAAAAAGAGACGTCCATGCGGCGTCTCTTTTGGCTGCGGATCGGTTTATCTGTCTTGACGTTCCCTGTGGCGCAGGTACAGGCCGATGGCCAGGGCATGGGTCACGTTCAGCGATTCCAGTCGGGCATCGTGCGGAATCTCTATTCCCTGGCCTTCGATATCCAGACGGATTCCCTGGCCTTCCGACCCGGCGATGACGGCGATCGGCTGCGGTTCGGTCAGCGATTCCGGTCCGGTTCCGCCGGGCCGTTTCTCCAGACGGAACAGCCGCCGGCCGGAGGAGCGGAGATGGTCGGTCGCCTCGTCCGGGCTCAGGCGCAGCCAGGGGACGGAGAACATCGCCCCGGCCGACGAGCGGACGGCCTTCGGCGACGAGACGTCAGCCGATTCGATCAGCAGCAGTCCGGCATCGAAGCCCAGGCAGAGCCGGAGGATCGCGCCGACGTTTCCCGGATCCTGCACGCCGTCCAGGACGACCAGCGTCGACAGCGCGGACAGGTCGTTCTGGCTCCAGTTCGGTATGCGGGCCACGGCAGCCATGTTCTGCGGCGTTTCGGTCGACAGCAGTCGGTCGAATTCCGGCGTGTCGTCGCGAGTGAAGGTGAACTCCACGGAATCGCCGGCCGCGGCGATGGACTTACCGCCCTCGACCAGGCAGAGTCCGGTTTCGTTCCTCTCCTTGCCCCGGTGCAGCGACCGGATCAATTTCTCTTGGGCTTTGGTCAGCATGACGGTTTGGGTGTCGTTTATCGGGTGAAGTGTAGGCCGGCGCAGCGGTCCGGTCAATCCGTTGACTGTTCCGCCGCTGTCGTCTAGGATGACCCTTCGGTAAGGATGGAGAAGAGGAGTGACATGAGGAGAAATGTCGTTTTCGTGCTCCAGTTCGGTCTGTTCGTGGCCGTCTTGGGACTGGGTTTCAAGTGCTGCATACTTTCTGCCGAAACCTCCCAGGAAGGTCTTCCGTTGCAGCTGCTGGGCCTGGTCCTGGTGGCGACAGCCGTCTGTCTCGGTCGTCAGATCTCGAGAAAGCTCTTTTAGGGGGCCTTTTGGCCCAGTTTCACGTCTTTGGCCGTCTCCAGCAGGGACGGCTTTTTTATTGCGATGGCTAGTCGGACCCGTCGAATATGGCCATCCACTTGACATTTTGGAGGTTTTAGGGTAGTGTAGGCCTTGGTAAGACGGCCTTGGGCCAACGAAGACGTTACGTTTCGACGCACGAACTCGAAGGCAGAAAAGGGGAAGGTCTACCGAAAGGTCGTATAATTAAAATGCGTGACCTAGGAGCCTGACCGGAGCGTCCGGTGCGATCGTCGCCGGGAGCTGCGGTCAGGCTCTGAAGTCGAAACGTACACACATGGACGATTTCCAGATGGGCGGAAGCCGCGGACCTCGCCAGATGTTCGACGTCTCCTCGCTCGGCCTCAAGTGCGCCGAGTGCGGTGCGGACATCAAGGAGCTCCCGTTCGAGCCCAACCAGGATCGCCCGGTCTACTGCCGCGACTGCAACCGCAATCGCCGGCCGGCCCGACCGCGGTTCTAAGATTGAAACCAGAAAGCTCCACCTGAGGGTGGAGCTTTTGGTTATCATGCGGGCTGCGGCGTGTCCTGTACTGGTTCATCATTCTTCTGGACACGAGACCGGGCAGCGTCGTCTGCGTGCGATCGGCGCGACAGGCCGGTCGGTCAGCCGGCCAGGTAGTCGATGACCTTTCGTGCCACGTTGTCTCCGGTCGCCGCCTCGAATCCGGCGAAGCCCGGCGTGCGGTTGACTTCGAGGATGACCGTCCGTCCGTCTTCGGTCACTGCCAGGTCAACTCCGGCGAACTCGTAGTCGAGGGTCCTGGCGGCCAGCTCGCACAGGCCGGAGATCTCTTCGGTCAGCTTCGCCGGTTCGGCCCGGCCGCCCAGCGACAGGTTGCGGCGGAAGTCGCCGTCCGGGGCCTCCTTCGTGATCGCCCCCAGGACGCGATGGCCCAGCACCAGCACCCGGTACTCCGTCTCGATCTTCAGCTTCTCCTGCAGCAGGCAGGGCCATTCGCTTTCGGCGGCCAAGGCGGCTTCGGCCTCCTTTCGGTCCCTGGCCAGGTGGACCCGTTCGCCTCTCGAGCCGTGGACGGACTTGACCACGATCGGCCAGTCTCCGCGGTTCAGCCGTCGGTCGATCTCCGTCCGCGATCCGGTCTGGATGCCGAACGGCACCGGCAGTCCGGCCAGATGCAGTCGCCAGGCGGAGTAGGTCTTGCTCTGGATGTAGGTGTCGGTGGCCAGGGTCCGGTCCATGACTCGGCATCCGAACCGGTGGAACATCTCGGCCAGCATCAGGGACTCGGACACCAGGGGGAAGAGCGAACGGAGGAGCAGGCAGTCGAACGACTCGAGCAGCTCGCGGCCGGCGAGGGTCGCGGAGAATCCCGATTCGGAGAAATCGAAGACGACATCCTCGACCGGCGAGACGGTCGCCTCGTGTCCGGCGGACCGAGCCTCGGACCGTAGCCTCTGATGCTCGACTGTATCGACGTTTCCTAATATCAGCAGTCTCATACCGGCCCAGTATAGGCATTCGGGTCGGCGCTGGCAACGAGTGCCCGACAGTCTTGCGGTAGTCCGTCGGCTCAACCAAAAACGACCGCCAGACGGTCGTCTTTTCGTTTGGTGTTGTACTAAGTGCCGTCGGTGATGGCCCGACACTGTTCCCAGATCTGTTTGGTGCGGGCGCGCGACAGGCGCAGGCGGCCGGAGAGCTTTTTGGGGTCCTCTTCGGCCACCTCGCGGCAGAGCATCAGGTCGCTGTGGGCGAGGCGGTCCAGCTCCCACTGCCTCAGCCCGTCGATCACCGTGACCGGGTAGAGCGCCGCGTGGTCGACCATCTGCGCCAGCGACTCGTCGCCGCTCCAGCCGACCATCTTGAGTCCCTTGCACTGCCCGAACTTCTGGGCCCGGTCGGTGAACTCGCCGTTGGTGACGATCCATGACTCGTCGATGTGCGGGCAGCTGCGGCTGTCCCGGTGTCCGTCCTCGAGGTCGGAGAACCTCGCCCAGGCCGCCATGGTGTCGCGGAGGGTGACCGTGTCGGCGAATCGGTTCCGGAACTTGGCCTCGATCATGACGCAGGTTCCGTTTCGGTTGGCAACGATGTCGACCTCGTGGCTGACGCACCGCCCGACGTATTCCCGCTCCGGCACCATGGCCTGCCAGCCGTAGGCATTGAGGATGGAGGCGACGTACTTCTCGAACTTGAACCCGGCCGGGCCGAGCCTCATCAGCCCGTCGCGCAGGTTGTAGCGCTGGGCCAGCAGGCGGTTCTCGCGCCGGAGTTCCTTGCGGACTATGGCCAGCAGGCGCTTGGTGGCCATGCCGTTCCTCACCTTGGGGATGACGCGCTGCAGCACCCGTTCGGACAGCTGCTCGCTGCCGCCGGCGCGGCGGATGGTGGCCTGTATCTTCTTCGGGTCGAACGGCACCCGTTCGCCGGTTGACTTCACTATCTCCATACTTTTGCAGCGGTCACCGGCGTCTGAATCCGCCGAGCAGCGCGGCCAGGACAAACATCGCCGTTCCGGCCAGGATTATCGTGGCGCCCGACGGCAGGTCGTAGCGGAAGGACAGGGACAGTCCCAGCAGGACCATCAGCTCGGCCATGGCCACCGACATCAGCAGGTGGCCGCGGAAGGTCGAGGAGAGCAGGCGGCTGATGGCCGGCGGCAGGATCAGCAGGGCGGAAACCAGGACGATGCCCAGGATCTTGACTCCCAGCACCGTCGCCAGGGCCAGGGCGACGTAGAGGGTGACGGTCTGGATTCGGACCGGCAGGCCGCTCACCTTAGCCTGGTCCTCGGACAGGGACATGTAGGTCAGCTGGCGCAGCGACAGCAGCAGCCAGATCAGGACGGCCGAACCGATCGACATGATGTAGGTCAGGTCGGTCGGGCGGACGGCCAGGATGCTGCCGAACAGGAACGACACCAGCTCCGGCTGGTAGCCGTTCGTGAAGCTCATCAGCACCACGCCCAGGGCCATGCTGGCGGTGAACAGTATGCCGATCAGCGTGTCCGACGAGAGGCGGGTGCTGCGCTCGAGCCACCAGACGGCCAGGGCCACCGCCACGGCCCAGGCCAGGGCGACCGGCAGCGGCGAGACGCCGGCCAGGATGGCGATCGCGATGCCGGCCAGCGAGGCGTGGGCGATGCCGTCGCCGAAGAACGACATCCGGCGGACGGTGACGAAGATGCCGAGGGTCGAGAGCAGAAGCGCCAGCATGGCTCCGGCCAGCAGGGCGCGCTGCATGAATGGATATGTCAGGAGTTCAGGCAGGAACATGGTCGGCGGTCAGGGTCGTTTCTTTTTGGCGACGGCTCGTCGGCGCCTGGCCGGACGGACATGGTCGGCATGTACGTGTCCGGCATGGTCGTGCTCGGACGGGTGGCCGGGCACTGAATGCTCGAAGGTCTGGGCCTGCTCGCCGAAGATGCGGCTGATCGACTTGGCAGTGAGCGTCTTCTTGGGCGGGCCGATGCAGATCATCTCGTGGTTCAGGCAGATGACGGTGTCGACCAGCTTGGAGACGACGGCCAGCTCGTGCGAGACCATCAGGATCGTCGTGTCTCGCTCGCGGTTGAGGTGGCGGATGATGTCGTAGAAGGCCTCCTCGCCGATGATGTCGATGCCGCTCGACGGCTCGTCGAGGACCAGCAGGTCGGGGTCGTTGAGCACCGCCTGGGCGATCAGGACGCGCTGCAGCTGGCCGCCGGAGAGGCTGCCCAGCCGCTGTCCGAGCACGGCCGGCGACAGGCCGACCTCGTCGATCATCTCGTCGATCCGCTCGCGCTCCAGGTGGCGGTGGCGGGCCAGCTCCATGAACTCGGCGACGGTGATCGGAAACTGCCGGTCGAAGTCGAGGCGCTGCGGCACGTAGCCGATCATGGCGTGCGCGTCGGCGATCGGATGGCCGAAGATACGGACGTCTCCGGAAGACATCGGAACCAGTCCGAGGATGGCCCGGATCAGGGTGGTCTTGCCGGAGCCGTTCGGTCCGACGACGGCCGCGACCGAACCGGACGGGATGGAGAAGGTCACGTCGTCGACGACCGGCCGTCCGCCGAAGGAGACCGTGCAGCCGGTGACCGAGACGGCCGTCGGCCTACTGGTTTTCGGCGATGGTTTCGGCATTGGCGATCATGTTATCGATATAGGAAAGGCGGCTTCCGGTGCCGCCGAGCGGGTCGAGCGTCGCGACCGTCAGATCATGGTCGCGCAGAAACGGCTCCAGCGCCTCGGTCGACAGCTGCGGTTCGGAAAAAAGCGTCTTGGTGTCCGCGCGGTCGACGGCGTCTCCCAGCCCCATCAGGTACTGCGGAGTCGGTTCCCGTCCCGGTGCCGGAACGAACGATCCGACGATCGTCAGCCCGTACTCTTCAGCGAAATAGTACCACGCGTCATGTAGGGTGACTATCTGTCGGTTGCCGACCTGCTGCATGATTTCCCTCATCCGGACGTCGGCCTGCTGCAGTTCGGACCGGTACGATTTCAGGTTGGCCTCGAATTCGGGCGACAGTTCGGGGAATCGGACCGACAGGTCGGCGGCGACGTTTTCGGCGATGCGTTCGGCGTTGGGGATGGTCAGCCAGTAGTGCGGATCGGTACCGTCTGATTCATCGTGGTCGTGACCATGTTCGTCTTTTTCGTCGTGACCGCTTTCCTGTTCATCGTCTTCCGTCGTGCGCAGCGTGATGCCGCCGTCCACGACCATGACCGGTCGGTTCGCGCTGGCGGCGAGCGTTTCGGCCCAGGCATCGACACCGTGTCCCAACGCGTAGACCGCCGCCGATGAGTTCACCTGGCGGATGATCGACGGAGTCGGCTCGTAGGTGTGCGGACTGGCGCCCGGCGGCAGCAGCAGGGCCACGGTCAGGCTTTCTCCGGCCACGTTGCGGACGATGTCGTATAGGGGAAAGATGGTGGCCGAGACGGTCCGGTCGGAATTCGTCTCGTTTTTCGTGCCGGTGAACAGGCTGGCGGCCAGGGCGCCGACGGCGAGCAGGACTACGACTGCGGCCGAGACGGTTTTTCTGTGGTCGTTCATGGTCGTGGCTGTTATTTTTTGCGTCGCTGCCGACGGCAGCTGTCGCAGGTTTCGTATAATTCGAGTGAATGTCCGTCGGAACGTCTCAGCGGGCAGGGGACACAGCTGACCAGGCCGCAGCTGTCGCAGACCGAATGGGCATGGTGGTCTTGGTCGGCCAGTTCGTAGAGAGTTTTTCCGTCACGGCCGGACGATGCGTTCAGTACGTCGCTTTCGGTCAGTACGGTCAGGTTGCGGTAGACGGTCGAGAGGTTGATGTCGTTCAGTTCGGCATGCAGCTGTTCGGCTGTCCAGGCCCGGCTCGGGTCGATCAGCTCCAGGAGCCGCAGTCGGTCGGCCGTCTGGCGCAGCTTGTTCTGACGGAGAATGTTTTCGGCTCGGTCTCGGTCCATACCTTATTGGGTTACGCGAATATTCTTGCGAATGTATTTGCATCTGTCAACTCATGCTGGGTGTGTCATCCGTCGATCTCGAAACGTGAGGGATGGTAGCCAGTCCGAAGTTTGCATTTCGGGAGAGCGTTCGTGGATCTTCGTTCATGACGAAAGCGTCGAAGGGCGGCGAGGTATGGCCGTGCCTGCGGTGAGATGGTCTGGGGCGTTTGCAGCCGAAACGGGCCGAACCGGTCCGGGAGGAAGAATTTTAGGTAGGTTATGAGGCTTCGGTAGCCGTCCGATTGACGGGGCTATATACTTGACGGCGGAGACACTAAATTTTTTTGCTGCGGCTATGGCTGAATCGGACGGAAAAATTTTTCAGGACCTGACCAGCCGGCGGCAGCTGGATTTTCTGGCGACCGTACGTGACCGCCTGCCGCAGTCCGAGTGGTACCTGGTCGGCGGGGCGGTGCGGGATGCGCTGCTCGGGCGGACCGGCGAGGTTAAGGATCTCGACCTGGTGGTGCGCGGGGTCGGACCAGACGAGCTGCTGCCCGTGCTCGGCGAACTCGGCACGGTAGATGCCGTCGGCCGCAGCTTCGGCGTGCTCAAGTTCAGGCCGGCCGACGCGGCGGCGGACGATCCGGCGACGGACATCGCCTGGCCGCGGACCGAACGGGCCGGCGGCAGCGGCGCCTACCGCGACTTCGAGGTGGACTCCGACCCCGGACTGCCGATCGAGGACGACCTGTCCCGTCGCGACTTCACCGTGAACGCCATAGCCTGGGACATCGCCCGGGGCGAGCTGGTCGACCCGTTCGCTGGACGGTCTGACTTGGAACAGGGCATCGTCCGGGCCGTCGGCGATCCGCGGCGGCGACTGTCCGAGGACCTGTCGCGCCTGCTGCGGGCGATTAGGTTCGCCTGCCGTCTCGGCTTCGACATAGAAGATAGTACCTGGGCGGCGATACGCGAGCTGGCCCCGCGGCTGAACGAGACTCGGCCGGCGGCGGAGGGCGGCGAAACCAGGACGGTGCCGTTCGAGACGGTGGCCAAGGAGTTGGCCGGTTCGTTCGCGGGCGATGCTCCGCGGGCCATGCGCCTGCTGCTCGGGAGCGGCGCTCTGCACGAGCTGCTCCCCGAGATGGAGCAGATGGTCGGTGCGGAACAGTCGCCGCGCTACCACAGCGAGGGCGACGTCTGGACCCATACCGTCCTGGCTCTGGAGCGTGCGGTCTCGCCCGAGTTCGCCCAGTTTTTCGGTGTGGACGGTCCGTCGGTCGAGACCCTGCTGGCCGTCGCGCTGCATGACGTCGGCAAGCCGTCGACCGCCACCCGCGACATCGACGGTCACGTCAGCTTCCACGGCCATGACGTCGTGGGCGCCGAGCTGACGCGCGCCTTGGCCGACCGCCTGCGCCTGTCGAGCGTGGCCGGGCCGACCCTGCGCCCCGACCGCCTGAGCTGGCTGGTGCGCTGGCACATGTTCCCGCTGCTCGTCGACCTGGACCACGTGCGCCGGACGCGCCTGGTCAGGACATTCCTCGACTGTCCGGAAGCCGGCCAGCAGCTGCTGCAGCTTTCGTACTGCGATCGGCTGGCCTCGATTCCGGCCGGCGGCGAGCCGTCGCTCGACGGACTGGTGCGGCTCATGAACGAGCTCAAGGAGCTCTCGGAGAGGACGGTCAGCGAGGTCCGGTGGCTGCTGTCGGGCGATCAGGTGATGGAGATCCTCGGCCTGGAGCCCGGTCCGGAGGTCGGCCGGATCGTCGACGACCTGCACGAGGCCCAGCTGTCGGGCGAGATCTACGACCGGGACAGCGCCCGCGAGTTCCTGCTGCGGCTGCCTAGGGAATGACCCAAAACAAAACCGCCGGCCCGCGGAAGGACTGGCGGATTTTTTGTCTCGCTACTTCTTGGACTTGGGCTTCTGCTCGAACATCGTCTTGATGGTCTCCCAGCCCGACTTCAGTTCGGTCTTGAGGTCGTTCAGCTCGTCGTCGGACAGGTCCTTGACCCCGCGGAACTCGGCGACCGTGGTGTCCACGATCTTGCCGTAGGCCGACTTGGTCAGCTTGCCGACGCTCTTGGCGTGCGCCATGACCCGGCGGCGGATGCGGTCGGCCGCCTTGGCGATGGCCGCCTTCTTCTCGTCCTTGTGCTCGATGCTCATGACCAGGTGCGCCACCGCACCCAGGACCGTCCCGACGGCCAGCCCCTTGATCAGGCCGGAATGCTTGCCCATACTTTCTCGGTTAAGTGATTTTTACGCGGTCAGTATAGCAGATCGTCCGGCCTTCCGCCGGCCGGCTTTTCCACCGTCCGGCAGCAAAAAAGACCGCCCGAGCGGACGGTCAATTAGTTCTGCGACAGCGGTTCGGACGTTGGGTCACAGTCCAGGACGTCGTCCCAGTAGGCGGTCGGTTCGAGATGTTGCGGATACATTCTAGTCAGCGTGTTCGTCAGGTCCCTTTTGGCCTGCGCGCGCTGTTCGTCGCTGGCCCGACCGGAAGCATTTCTGGTTAGGACGATCGACCGGCCAGTGGCGCGGTCTAGGATCAGTCCTTTCACCCGCGGGTCGTCGGCGCTGTCTCGGAAGACGAACCGGCACAGCATCTCCAGGCCGGTCAGTTTCGGGTGGCGGCCTGACCGCCGGTCGGTGGGACTGGTCTCGGTCAGGCGGACGCGGAGTCGGCCGTAGTGGTCCAGGCATCCGTAGACGACATGCTGCAGGGTCGCCTCGTCGCTCAGCTCGTCGAAGCGCCAGGCCGACGGCAGAGTCAGGGTTAGTTGGTTCTTCGTCGCCTCGAAACTTACGTCGATCCCCATTTCGAGCAGCCAGACCGTCACTTTCTTGCCTGCCAGCTCTCTATTGAACAGGCCCAGGACTGTCCGCTTTCTGTCCATCAGATAGGTCCTGCTGTTTCGCATGTTCCCTCCTGGCGGTGACAGTTGCAGAATGTGTCCGACTCGGTCAAGAGTCGGACTGGATCGGCGTCTTGTCCCGGCAGTCGGGCCGTCCTATACTGACCATTGCTATGAGCGTAATCGATACCGATCGCGAGACGGCCGAGCAGTACCTGTCAGACGTCGAACCGGCCTGGCGTTCATTTTGGTTCGGTCCGCAGCTGATGGCCAGGAACCTGGAGCAGTTTTCCGCCGGACTGGACCGGATCGACGACCAGACCTACGACTTCCACGTGCGCGGACACGAGCGTCAGCTGTCGCGTTGGATGAGGGAGGTCGTCGGCGACGGGGCGCTGGCCGACGAGCTGGATCGGGTGCGGACCAGGGACGAGGCAGCGGCAGTCGTCCGTCAGCGGGTGGCCGAGCTCAGGAGGCTGGCCGGACGGAAATGACCGTCGTCCCTTTCCGGCGGCCGGCGATTGATCGGCGCGTTGAAATTGTTCGTTCGCCGCTGTAGATTGCGAATGGTCGCAGTACGTGTCCCGTGGACCGTTTTTGTTTCCGAACGCTTACTAAATTTTTCCGGCCGACGCCACCATGCGGCCGACAACCATAACGACCTGAACTATGGGCAAGGAGGTAGTGCTGGACATCGAGACCTCGAACAGTTTCGCCGACGTCGGCAAGTACGATCCGTCACTGCTGAAGATTTCGCTGGTCGGCGTCTACTTCTACGAGACCGACAGCTACGAGTCCTATCTGGAACCCGACCTGACCAAGCTGTGGCCGCGTCTGGAGGCGGCGGACAGGATCATCGGCTATAACCTGCTCGGCTTCGACTATCCGGTGATGAACACCTACTACCCGGGGGACTTCATGCAGTTTCCGACGCTCGACATCATGAAGGACATCGAGAAGGTGGTCGGCTTCCGGGTCAAGCTGGACGACGTGGCGCACGAGACGTTGGGCGAGGGCAAGTCCGGCAACGGTCTCCAGGCGATCGAGTTCTTCCGTCGCGGCGAGATCGACAAGCTGCGCGACTACTGCCTGCAGGACGTCAAGGTGACCAAGGAGGTCTACGAGTTCGGGCTGAAGAACGGGCTGGTCAAGTTCCGCGACCGGATGGGCCGGGTGATGACCCCGGCGGTCGATTTTGCCCTGAAGAAGGAGCAGTCCAAGCCGGTCAGCATGACGCTGCCGATCTAGTTCGGCGGAAGTTATCCCGAGATTGTTTTCCCTCGGGCTTTGGTATAGTGGGTGGGCGATCCGGCTCGGCTGAAGGGACAGCCGGACCGGGGACAAGCAGGCAAGCAGACGGCACATTAGCAATTGGCGGAGGGGAGGCAGGCCGGACCATGTCCGTCTTTTGGTTGTACCCTCCGTTTTTTGTTGCGGCGGGTTTTTTCTTTGTGCGGGCCCTGGTTAGGGCATCGGATGAGAGTCCAGCCAGCGTCATCTGTGACGACTGTGTACAAATCGACCACAACATATTGTGGTATACTCTTTTTTGCGACAACTACATATTGTAAACGCGCTCGAGCGCTAGCAACCAGCGTATGTTCAACCCAGTCCCGAACGTCACCTCGACCGCCGACCGCCGTTCAGAGGAGGATCGGCGAGTCGTCTCGGCCATCCTGGAACAGATTCCGGAGCTGCAGAAGGTCAAGCAGGTGCGGCAGCGTGACGGGTCGGTGGTCGACTTCAAGCCGGAGCAGGTCGGGCTGACCCTGTCCGCGGCCCTGGCTCAGGTCGGACTGAACGACCAGCTGATCCTGGCCCGGTGCACCCACCAGACGCTGATGCGCCTGGAGCGCGAGTTCGACGGCCATGCCGTACCGACGATGGACGACGTCAGCCGCATCGTGGTCGGGGTTCTGATCGACAACAACCTGTCCTTCGCGGCCAAGAAGTACTTCGCCACCCTGCAGCCGGAGCAGAGCCAGCCGCCGCAGTTCGTCGGCGGCGGCCTCAAGTACGGTCGGCTGTTCTCTCGGGTCGGCAAGCATCCCTACGACGAGATCGAGTGGGAGAGGCGGGATGCCGTGATCAAGAACGAGAAGGGCAAGACGGTCTTCGAGCAGCTGGGGGTGGAGGTTCCCAAGTCCTGGAGCCAGTCCGCGACCAACATCGTGGCCTCCAAGTACTTCCGCGGCGAGATCGGCAAGTCGGAGCGCGAGACTTCGGTCCGGCAGATGGTCGATCGGGTGGCCCAGACCATTGCCGGCTGGGGCCGCAAGGACGGCTACTTCGCGACCGAGGCGGATGCCGATACCTTCGAGGCCGAGCTGACCTCGATCCTGGTCAACCAGCGGGCCGCCTTCAACAGTCCGGTCTGGTTCAACGTCGGCGTCAACCCGCGGCCGCAGTGCTCGGCCTGCTTCATCAACTCGGTCCGCGACGACATGCGCTCGATCCTGAATCTGGTCGTGACCGAGGGCATGCTGTTCAAGTACGGGTCCGGGACCGGCACCAACTTGTCGTCCTTGCGCTCATCTAAGGAACTGCTGGCCAATTCCTCCGGCAAGTCGTCCGGTCCAGTTTCCTTCATGAAGGGCTTCGACGCCTTTGCCGGCGTGATCAAGTCCGGCGGAAAGACCCGGCGGGCGGCCAAGATGGTCATCCTGAACGTCGACCATCCGGACATCGAGGAGTTCGTCGGCTGCAAGGTGCGCGAGGAGCGCAAGGCCAAGAAGCTGATCAGCGCCGGGTACGACGCCTCGATGGACGGCGACGCGTACAGCTCGGTCTTCTTCCAGAACGCCAACAACAGTGTGCGGGTGAACGACGACTTCATGGGCGCGGCGGTCGACGGACGCGAGTGGACCACGCGGGCGGTCACGACCGGCCAGCCGGTCGGCACGATGCCGGCCAAGTCGCTGCTCCGCAAGATCTCCGAGGCGACCTGGGAGTGCGGCGATCCGGGGCTGCAGTTCGACACCACCGTCAACCGCTGGAATCCGGTGCCCAATTCCGGCCGGATCAACGCCTCGAACCCGTGCGTCACCGGAGACACGCTGGTGGCCACGTCCGAGGGTTGGCGTCGTATCGATTCCCTGCTTGACCGGTCGTTTCGTGCGGTGGGTTCGGACGGCAGGACGCATGATGTTAGTCCGGCATTCCTGACTGGAACCAAGCCGGTCTATCGTCTGGTTACCAAGACCGGACTGGAGCTGAAGTTGACTGCCGATCATCGTGTCCTGACCGCTAACCGCGGAGACGTTCAGGCCTGCGAACTCACTAAGAACGACGTAGTCCTGTTGGGTCGACCCGGTTTCGGTTCGTCGAAGCTGGACGAAAGACTCGGTGAGTTTTTGGGGCTGATGCTGGGCGACGGCTGCGTCAGCGGGGAGCAGCGGACCGCTACACTGACCTTGTCTCCGGAAGAGTCGGCCGTGGCCGATCGGGTACATGCCCGTCTGGCAGAATTCAGGCAGGCCAATGCCGCCGACGGTCGAGGTAGCCGCGAGACGCAGGTCTCCAACCCTCAGGGAACATTGCGCATCAATACCAGCGTCAGGTGCGTCATCGACGAACTCGACCGCTTGGCCGTTCTGGATCGTGGAGGGGAGGGCAAGGCCCTGCTGCCCGACGCCTTTTCCCTCGACAGGGAATCATTGGCCGCCATATTGCGCGGACTGTTTACCGCTGACGGTACGGTCGCCGACTATGGCCAGAAGTCGCAGTATGTGGGGCTTGACAGCATTTCGTCCGAGCTGTTGAGGCAGGTTCAGCTGCTTCTGCTTTCGTTCGGGGTCAAGTCAAAGATCTACCGGAATCGTCGGGCCATCGGTCAGGCTACGGCCTTGCTTCCAGACGGACATGGCGGCACCAAGGAGTATCAGGTCAGTCAGATTCACAGCTTGCGAATCAGCCGCAGCTCGCGGATCGTCTTTGAACGGGAGATAGGATTTGTCGCCGGAAGCGTCAAGTCTGACCGGCTGGCCGCGATGAATCGTTCGGTCGGCGTATACCGTGACCAGATGGAAGACGGCATCGAATCGATCGAGTGGCTTGGCGAGGAGAAGGTCTATGACCTGACTGAGCCCGACACGTCTCACTTTGTCGCGTCCGGCTTGGTCGTGCACAATTGTTCCGAGTACATGTTCCTCGACGACTCGGCCTGCAACCTGTCTTCCCTGAACCTCCAGAAGTTCGTGCGGGATGACGGTTCGTTCGATACGGTGGCCTTCCGTCAGGCGTCCGAAATAATGATCACGGCCATGGAGATCGTGGTCGGCAACTCGTCCTATCCGACGCCGGCCATCGAGGAGAACAGCTACGACTTCCGTGCCCTGGGCATCGGCTACGCCAACCTGGGGGCGCTGCTCATGTCGCGCGGCCTGGCCTACGACTCGGACGACGGGCGCAACTTCGCCGCCGCAGTCACTGCGTTGCTGTCCGGCTACAGCTACCGCCAGTCGGCGCGCATCGCCTCGGTCCAGGGGCCGTTCCGCTACTACAAGATGAACGAGGAGCCGTTCCTGCGGGTGATCGGCCTGCACCGCGACTATGCCTACGCCATCCGGCCGGAGGGCGTGCCGGAAGACCTGCTGGCCGAGGCCAAGCGCAGCTGGGACCAGGCCCTCGAGGAGGGCATGGCGCACGGCTTCCGCAACGCCCAGATATCGCTCCTGGCCCCGACCGGCACCATCGGCTTCCTGATGGACTGCGACACCACCGGCATCGAGCCGGACATCGCGCTCGTCAAGTACAAGTGGCTGGTCGGCGGCGGCCTGATGAAGATCGTGAACGGCACGGTGCGTCCGGCCCTGGTCCGCCTGGGCTACGACCAGCGGCAGATCGATGAGATCATGTCCTACCTGGACGAGCGCGACACCATCGAGGGCGCGCCGCACCTCAAGGACGAGCACCTGCCGGTATTCGACTGCTCGTTCCGGCCGGCCAAGGGACAGCGCAGCATCCATTACCTGGGCCACATCAGGATGATGGCCGCGGTGCAGCCGTTCCTGTCCGGCGCGATATCCAAGACGGTCAACCTGCCGACCGAGGCGACGGTCGACGACGTCGAGCAGGCCTATCTCGAGGCCTGGCGGCTGGGTCTCAAGGCCATCGCCGTCTACCGCGACGGCTCCAAGGGACAGCAGGTGCTGACCACCTCGGCCGACGGCGGCAAGAAGGAGGGCAGTTCGGCCGAGCTGGACGAGGTGCGGGCCGAGCTGGGCCGCCTGCGGCAGGAGCTGGACGCCTCGCTGTCGCGCGCCCGGGTCGAGCGCCGGCCGCTGCGTCGGCATCTTCCCGATGAGCGCCGGTCGGTCACCCACAAGTTCTCCATCGCCGGGCACGAGGGGTACATCACGGTCGGCCTGTACGACGACGGGACGCCGGGCGAGATGTTCATCCGCATGGCCAAGGGCGGTTCGGTGATCTCCGGACTGATCGACGCCTTCGCCACCACGACCTCGATCGCCCTGCAGTACGGCGTGCCGCTCAAGGTGCTGGTCAACAAGTTCGTGCACCTGCGGTTCGAGCCGTCCGGCTTCACCGCCAACCCGAACATCCGCATCGCCAAGTCGATCGTCGACTACCTGTTCCGCTGGCTGGCGATGAAGTTCCTGCCGCTCGAGGACCAGATCGCGGTCGGAGTGAACGTGCCGACCCTGGCCGACGCCGAACAGAACGAGGTCGTGGCCGGTTCCGGACCGGAGATGGCCGATGACCTGGGCGAGCCGGAGAAGGCGGAGTCCGCGGTCGGGATGGCTTCGGCCAAGCAGATGAACCTGGAGGAGGGACGGAAGGGGAGCGTCGTTGCGGCCGGCGGGTCGGCTGCGGCCCAGTCGGCCGGCACCGGGCTGTCGTCGAATTCGCTGACCATGAGCTTTGACGTGCAGTCGGACGCGCCGCCGTGCGACACTTGCGGGGCGATTATGGTGAGGAATGGGGCGTGCTACAAATGCATGAATTGCGGGAGCACCTCGGGTTGTAGCTAGGCAGGCCCTGGGTCGAGCGCACTGTATCCGGCTTCGCGGTTTGCTCGCTCAACGTATTGAAAAGGGGCTGTGAGGCCCCTTTTCAAACCCTGGTCTTGCAGACGGCCTTGTTGCCCTGCGCGCGGCTTTGGCCTCAGGCCGGCCGAGCCTTGCTTTGACCCGGGGGCTGGCCTCGCCCCCGGACCCCCGGCTCCACTTCTTTGTCTTGGCAAAGAAGCGGAGTGAAGAAACCGCCCGCCGCAGCCTCCGTGCGCCGGCCTCGCCGGGTCGGCGCTCGCCTCGCCACTCGAAGCGGTCCGGGCGGGACCGGACCGCCTCGCGGCGTCCTGGCGGACCGGCTCGCTTACGCCCCGCGAGTGCCGTCGTACTCGGAGCGGCGTATATAGCCCTCCCAGATTACCGCGTCCGGCATGCGCCGTGAAAAAATCGAATCGATCGCTCACGCTCCGGCAGTTCCGTCGTGCTCGGAGCGTCAGAACTGGATCGGTCCATCTATCTAGTTGTCATTGCGAGGGAGGGAACGCAGTGACCGACCGTGGCAATCCCGTCGGTGTCTGCACTGCGGCCGGGATTGCCACGCTCCAGTTCGGCTCGCTCCGCTCGCTCACTGTCGCTCGCAATGACACGATTCATGTCATTCCCACCCTACTAAACTGTCATTCCCGCCCCCGCCTTCGCGGGGACAGGCTCCGGCGGGAATCTACGATTACATTGTCATCCCGGCCTTGAGCCGGGATCCAGAACCGATCCGATCGTGGATCCCGGATCTCCTTCCCTTCGGTCAGTCGTCCGGGATGACAGTTAATAGAGTCTGTCATTGCGAGGGAGGCCGCAGGCCGACCGTCGCAATCCCGTCGGTGTCTGTGCTGCGGCCGGGATTGCCACGCTCCAGTTCGGCTCGCTCCGCTCGCTCACTGTCGCTCGCAATGACACGATTCATGTCATTCCCACCCTACTAAACTGTCATTCCCGCGAAGGCGGGAATCTACGATATATTTAGCTCATGCAGCCAGGACTCGATTTCATTGGAATTAGTGCCGGAGCGGTGATCGTCGATGCTGACGGTCGACTGTTTTTGGCTTGCCGGGGTGACGGCGCGAGAGATGATCAAAATAAATGGGAGTTTCCAGGCGGATCGGTACGGATGTTTGAAAATCGTGAGTTCGCGGCCAAGAGGAACATACGTGATAAGTACGGTCTCGAAGTTGATGTAGTGAACCTGCTCGGTGTTTATGACGTAATCGATTCGTACCAGGGGGATCACTGGGTTTCGACTACTTTTATTTGTCGTTGTGTTTCTGGCCAGCCACGAATAATGATTCCGGAAAAGTGCAGTGAGATTGGTTGGTTTACTCCGGATCAGGTTGATGTGTTGGACCTAAGTCGAATTTCAAGGCTTAATTGGGTTGACTGGAAGAAAAGATGTTTTTCGTTACGTACGCCATTCACGACAGCTAAATAAAATGATCTCCACCATTTTAGGCATAACGGTACTCGCAGAGTATATCGATCGATCCGATCTTTTCCGCGATGTATGCTTGTCGCGGTAAACTCGGAGGCCCGATGTCCGCCTGTCCGAGTACGACGGCACTCGCGGGGCGTAAGCGAGTCGGTCCGTCAGGGCGCCGCGAGGCGGGGCCGCAGGCCGCGCTTCGAGCGGCGAGGCGAGCGCCGACCCGGCGAGGCCGGCGCACGGAGGCCGCGGCGGGCGGTTTCTTCCCTCCGCTTCTGTGCCAAGACAAAGAAGCGGAGCCGGGGGTCGCGGGGGCGAGGCCAGCCCCCGGGTCAAAAGGCCCGCCCGGCCTGAGGACAAGGCCGTCCACAGGGCAAGAAGGCCGTCTGCAAGACAAGTAAGGGGTTTGGGGAACCCCCACAAAAACTATGAAAAACATGATTCAAATCTACACCGGAGATGGCAAGGGCAAGACCACGGCAGCGTGGGGTTTGGCCGTGCGGGCGGTGGGGGCCGGGAAGAAGGTGGCCATCGTCTATTTCGACAAGGGCGGGGACCACTACAGCGAACGGCAGGTACTGACCGAACGGTTGGCCGACCTGGTCGATTTTTACGCCACCGGGCAGGACCGGATCGACGCGGATACCGGCCAGTTTCGTTTCGGAGTGGAGGAGCCGGACCTGGCCGAAGCCAAGCGGGGACTGGAACTGGCCCAGGACCTGATCAAAAAAGCCCAGCACGATCTGATCATTCTGGACGAGGTCAACACCGCCGTGTCGCTCGGTATGCTGTCGCCGGAGCCGGTCGAGGACTTGCTGCGCGGCAAGCCGGATTCGGTCGAACTGGTGCTGACTGGTCGCGGTGCTCCGCAGTCGTTTCGGGATTTGGCCGATCTGGTGACGGAGATGACTCTTGTCGATCATTACTATTACCGGGGAGTCAAAGCCAGAGAGGGTTTTGACTACTAGGTGACCTCACGTTTGGCAAATTGTTTTTGTTTTGGTAGACAACTTTGTCCTCTGGGGCCGGACGGGCCCCTGGCGCACGCCACTGCGGCACGGCTCGGTCCGCTCCGGCGGCGGACCGGCCTAACTCTCGGCGGCCGGCCCTCGCCCCGCTCGGGACCGAGCCCGGCCGCCTCCGAGATTGCCGCACTAGGCATGCGCCGGAAAGATCGGATCGGATCGCTCGCGCCCCGCTGCCTGCGTCATGCTCGGACGGGCGTAGATCGATCGACCAATCGATCGCCACCTCCGAGATTGCCGCACTAGGCATGCGCCGGAAAGATCGGATCGGAATCCACTTTCCTATCGTCCATTGTTCATCAATTTATTGTCGTCCTGGGCTTGCCTGCCACTCCGTAGTCCGCAGGACGAAGGGTGGACTCGGGACCTAGGCGGCTGATCGCGGGTCCCGGATAGTCTTCGCTCCGCTCAGCCTTCCGGGATGACATGGTGGACGGCTCAGCACTACCTAAAGCGACAAACTCTCAGGAAATTGCGAAAGCCGCCCGTGAGGGCGGCTTGGTTGGAGAGAAGTTCCAGTGGTCTTCTAGTAGAAGACCACTGTGGTGGCGTTGGGGTCACTCCCTCCTGAAGAGGGGATAGTGACAGCTCTCATCCTTTCCGTCATCGCGACTACGATAGCGGACACAGCCACCGCGTAGCCGATCAGTTTTTGGTTTCCATTCTCGCTGTAGAGGAGCAGACTATTTGCCTGTTCCATCTCCTTTGCTGCACGGATCGGCTCACGGCGAAGATGCCGTAGGGCCGCGTTGAGCAGATCCAAGACTTTGTTGCCTTGGATTTTTTTCGAATTTTGTTCCATTTCATCCTCCTTTGGAACCAACTACCATACGTTAAAAGCGGTGTCTTGTCAAGCCTCACTGGTCATTGTTGCCTAAAGTTAAAGAAAAACCGCATTTTTTGTCCCAGATGCTTGTCGCTCATCTACCTCTAAGAAGGACAGTTACCGTTTTCGCCTGGAAACGGCAGCGGCTCGGGACTATAATGACCAGGCGCTAATTCACCTAGTCATTCTTATGACAGAACAAGAGTCAAACGGAGTCCAGGGACGTCCGGCCGTGACGATGACGGTTTCGGTGATCCTGGCGATAATCTTCGGTTTCGCCGCCGGTCTGGTGGCCAATCGGCCGGAAGTCAGCTCGGTGCTCGGGTTGTTTCCAGCCGGTTCTGATCAGGTTTCATTACAGTCGGAGGAAGGCATGTCTGCCGTCGGTCTGGCTGAACTTTCATCCCGTCTGGAAGAGTCGAGACGGATCGAGGCGGTTGAGTCGGCCACGCCGGCCGTGGTTTCGGTCGTGGTCTCGAAGGACATGCCGGTCTTCGAGCAGTACTATTCCGATCCGTTCGGCGGACTGTTCGGCGACCTGCCCGGGCTGCAGGTGCCGCAGATGCGTCAGAAGGGGACCGAACGTCAGGATGTCGGAGCCGGAACCGGGTTCTTCGTGTCCGCGGACGGGCTGATCGTCACCAATCGGCATGTGGTCGCGGACGAGGCGGCCGACTACACGGTCATCACCGCCGACGGAGAGAAGCATGAGGCCAAGGTCATGGGGCGCGACCCGTCGAACGACCTGGCCGTGCTGAAGATCGAGGCCGAGGAAGGCCAGGCCTGGCCGTTCCTGCCGCTCTCGGAGAACGAGCCGAAGGTCGGGCAGAGCGTGGTGGCGATCGGCTACGCGCTCGGGCAGTTCAGCAATACCGTCTCGGCCGGCATCGTCTCCGGGCTGGCACGTGACATCACCGCCGGCGACGGGCGCGGCAACTCGGAGCAGCTGTACGACGTGATCCAGACCGATGCGGCGATCAATCCCGGCAACTCCGGCGGTCCGCTCCTGGACCTGGACGGTCGGGTGGTCGGCGTGAACGTAGCGGTCGAGCAGGGGGCGCAGAGCGTCGGTTTTGCCCTGCCGGCCTCGGACATTCGTCGGGTGGTCGACAGCGTGATGGAAACCGGCCGGATATCGCGTCCGTTCCTGGGCGTACGCTACGTCATGATCAACGAGGAACTGAAGGAGTCCAACCAGCTGCCGGTCGACTACGGCGCGCTGGTGGCGCGCGGCGATCGGCAGACCGACCTGGCCGTGACCCCG
>JBDRRB010000034.1:0-9257 GCA_043825985.1 bacterium
TGCTGCTCACCCCACGTCTTGGACGTCGAGTTCGGCACGATGCCCTTGCGGAGCATGTACCAGCGGCAGGTGACCTTCTCGTCGCGAGCGAAGGCCTCGCTCTCGTTGGCGTACCAGCCGCCGACCTGGCTGTAGAAGTAGCTCCGCTCGAGCTCACGGATGTCGAGGAGCGACATCTCACGGGGGCTGCCCGCCACGAGGTAGTAGCCGTTGGCCCGGAGCCACTCCAGCGTCTCCCTGTCGGGCAGGGTGCGCTCGAGCTCGGCGACCTGCTCCGCCGAGTAGGTGAGTCCACGAACGGCGGCGATCTCCTCGGGGGAGATGAAGTCGTCGCCGAGGATCTCACGGGCGAGGATGAAGTCGGGGGGCTTGGCGGCGTAGCGACCGATGAGCTCCACGAGCTCAACCTTGAAGTCCCCACCCTGACCGATCAGGTTCTGGACACCGTCCTTGTCGGGGCTGGCCTCTCCGAGGGCATCCTTCATGAGGCGGTTGATGTTCTTGGTCTGCGGGGACGTGATCTTTGCAGTCATCGTCGTTCTCCTTCTTTTCGATCCGTTATCGAACGGTCACGGCTGGCCTCGAACATGAGGCAGGCGCTTCAAACAGCAGACGTGTGCCGTGCAAAGCGCCTATCTCATGCAAAATGTAATCCTTGTATTGAAATGAACAAGACGAAAATATACCACATTTTGGCCAAAATGTCAATGATTTAGCCACGAAATGGAGCTTTTTGTGGGAGATCTGGGCGATCTTTGACTATCCTGAAAATCTGAACGCCCGCTCCCCAAGGATATGTGGCAACGTTTCCGACCACCGCCCCAGCTCCCTGATCAAAATGTTCCAATTCTCGACCGTCTGGGCTACCACTCCCCGTCGCTCGACTCCGGTCGAGCTATGGGGGGTTTGTCGTTGTAGGAGAATTGAACGGGGTCGAGCCGCGAGCCGGCGAGCGGCGAGACGGGCGCCAAAAGGCGCCCGGGCTCAAAACGTTTCAGTTTTTTGACCGAGGCTCTGCCGAGAAATCCCCGTCCGGACAGAAGCAAACTGGTTCATAGGTGAGGTGCGGTTTCGACTGTCGAGCGGTACCGGCCGAGCGCGACGGACGAACGTCTGACGACACGAGCCGGCGCAGTGCCGTCAGCAACCCCGGACAACGAAGGCCGGCAGTCGGCCGGCCGAGGCGTTATTCCCGTTACCCGCTCCATGAAAACGGAGCCGTCACCCGACGGCGCCGTTTTCATTTGGGTAGGACTACTAGACGAAGTTAGAACCATGGCGGCAGGGGCAAACAGTCCCCGAAACACCGTCGCAATCGTCGAAAGCATCACGGGCAACAAAAAACCAACCGCGGTTCGGCTGGCGTTCGATCAGTGCAGTGGGATCTTGCCGGGCCTGCGGACAGACATGCCGACAGCGCGCCACATCCTCGTGCACTTCTCGTAGAACGGCTGTCCGTCGGGATTGCACATCAGGTCCACCATGTAGTAGTCGCGCAGCCGCTCGTGCATGAGCCTCATCAGCTCGTTGCCGATGCCTTGTCCACGATACTCGGGCAGCACTTCGAGAAGCGGGATAAAGGCGGAAAGCACGCCGTCAGCGATTGCAGTGACGAAACCGACGACCTTTCCGTCGTCAATGCACAGGAAAACATGGGTGCTGCCGATGAGCAGCCGCAGGTGCACCTCCGGCGAAGGGCCGCTAGGCCATCCCTCGAAGAAGCCAACCAGCATGCCAGCCTCGATCCCTTCCGTACCGTACTGATATTTCACGTTCACCTCCCATTGCGTGATGCCGCACTATGGCACGCGCAGTTCCGTACGTCAAGGCTGGTAACGTCTATTCAACCAAAAAACCACCTTTTACGGCGGCTTTCCGGACACGGCTGGAACAACGAAAATCAAACCAACAAAATGACATCCTCCCCGGACTAAAGTCCGGGGTTTCCAACCCTGCTCATTCGAGCACGAAGCTGGGCTGTTGAGGCAGGTCCATCTTTCCTTGGTGCTCGACGTACCGCCGTACCGTCTCCTCGTTCAGCCCGACCGTGGACGAGAAGTGTCCCACGCTCCACATGTTGCCGTCGCCGTACATACACCTGATCAACCGGAACCTCCTCTTGAGGGCGATGCTGGAATGGGCCTTCATGCGCTGGACGGCGACGGCAACGGAAACGCGCGGGGGCATCTCGACCTGCAGGTGGACATGGTCCCCGTCGGCGTTGACGGAAAGGAAGTGGAGCGTGGGACCCTTCCTCTCGAGCGCGCGCATGCAGGGCGGGAATTCCGGGCACACGTACTCCTTAAGGTGCCGCCGACGGTACTTGGTGCCCCACACGATGTGGTACACGTGCCGATAGGTCGAACGGCTGGGGCTTCGCGTCCTCATGAGGGCAGCTTGCCATGCCCTACGGGCATGGCAAGAGCGGACACATTCATCCCCGCACTCGGTCGGCTCACGCCGCCTCCCTCGTGCGGGGTTTCCTGCGGGACCAAAAACCACGCCCCGAGAGGGCGTGATGAGCGGAAAACCGGCTCAGGCAGCCAACAAATTCTGACTGATGAAGTCGATCGCCTTGGACGTATTGACGTCGGTCAGCAATTCCTTGGCCTCCACCAACGAATACCAGCCCATTTCCGAAAATTCCGTATCTAATAGTTCCGGATCGGGATAAAACTCCGCCTCACTAACCGGCACGAAGTACCAGATGTCGAAATGGGTCCGGCAAGCCTGGATCGGTCGGTTGTCGATCTCGGTTATTGTCAGAAGCAAAGGACCATCTACTTTCAGACCAACCGTTTTCTGACCCCACTCCTCGCTCATCTCCCGTCGCACCGTCACGTCCGGCAATTCGTTCCGATCTACATGTCCGCCATTGACCAGCCACCGTCCCGACTTACGGTGCAAGCCGACGAAGACTCGCCCGGTCTGTGGGTCGTAAGCTGCAAAGTAGACGCAGAAATGTGATTCCGGATTGTCATCCCGGGCCGGTTCACCTTCCTCCAGGCGACGCAGATACCTCTCAGCGACCTCACTGTCGCAATGACATTCTGAAATCACTCCCCGCATCCAAGCAAAAAAATCTTCGCAGCCGACAGTATCTTCCTTTTTGGAAATTTTAGAAGTCATGAACAAAATCTAGTAGATATAACTAAAACTGTCAATAAGAAAACGGCGAACAAGCCATTCGGCCGAAACAAAAAACCACGCCCAGAGAGGGCGTGGTGAGCGAGAAAGAACTGCTTTCGGACTTCAGGCAGTGCGACCCAGGTCCTTCTGCTGCAGCGGCAACAGAACCACGGCCGACATCGCCAGTCCGGCCGCGAGAAACATCAGGTACCTGAGGCCCGAATCGCCGAACCCAACCAGCCAACCGGCCAGAAGCATGATCGGCACGGACAGCAGCTCTCCAAGACAGTTCAGTCCGGACAGGGCCGTAGCTCGACAGCCGGACTCTAATCGCCCGTTGATCGACTGGGCGAAGAGAGGTTCACGGGTCATGAAGCTCAGTTCCCCCAACAGCAGGGCGACGAACACGAACCAGCCGGAACCGGACAGTCCAACCGCCAGCGACAGGACCGAACCGGATACGGCAGTGATGACCAGCAGCCGGCCAGTGCCGAACAGTCGAGCCAACCCGTCTGCCCGTCGATAGACCAAGGTCATCAGACCCCGCGAAACCGCGTAGTACAGACCGATCGCCACCACCGAAAAACCGAGGCTCGACAGCAACGGCTGGTAAACCCGAAACAACAGGAACGCGGCCAAAAACGCCAGCTGCTTGTTGACGATCGCCCGGACCAGCCAGGGATCCTGCCGAATCAGATGCAGGCTCCGGAGGAATATGCTCGGCCGGCCGACAGAGTCGTCGGACCTAAAACTCGGTTCCTTCAGCCGATACAGGAAGGTCAACGCAATCAGGGCAAAAGTCGCATCCCCGACGATCAGCAGTCGAAACTGCCAATCCTCCAGGTCGCGGGCGATCAGACAGCCCAAGAGCGGCAGAAATACCTTGGCCGCAGTTCGGCCGGAAGCCAGAATTCCGTTGTGCCGAGTCATCTCGGCCTCGCGCCCGGACTCCTTGAGCGAGTCATAGAGCAGGGCCTCCTCCGTGCCGGACATGCAGGATTCGGCCGCAGCAGAAAGCGAAATCATCAGAATGAATTCCGGCAAACTGTCGGCACAAAACATCACAACCCAACTAAGCAAGAACAGAAATCCGCCCAGCAGCAGGGTCTGACACCGACCGATCCGATCGGCCAGATAGCCGGACGGTATCTCGACCAGCACCGACACCATGGACCAGATCGCACTCAGCAACATCACTTGCCCCATGGTCAGGCCGCGGGCCAGATAGAACAGCACGATCACGCCGGCCATAATCTTGACCGACAGGAACAGCTTCCCCCAGAACAAAAGCGGCGGATTCCGCTCTGCACACGTCATCTCCACCTTTTCTCCTCCTTTTTTCAACGACCGAAGATCCAATCTAGCGCATGAGGACGGTCAGGTCAAGACGGACCGGACAAAAAGAAAACCGCACGACGAGGCGTGCGGTCCGAAGAGATAAGACAACCGGGGTTTACTTCACCTTAACGACCGGCTTCAGGGTAATCGGGAAGCTGAAGAACCTTGAGGCGTAGTTGGAGAACCGTTCCTCCAGGTCATCCCATCCGGCCAGTTGACCGGTATCCAGCTCGGCCTACAGCAGGACGACGATCCTGGCTTGATCTACATCGCGGTCGATCCGCTTGACCTCGGCCAGGACAGCCGCACAGGAGGAGAAGAACAGACTCCTCTGAAATTCCATTTCCCTCTCGTCTGTCCCGCCGTCAATCATCTTTCGGCTCCCGTGCTTGGCCACCGTCGCCCTGACCGGCAGTCTCGAGAGGCTTCGGGTACACGTCGATAAAATAGAATCGCCAGGGGTAGCCGGGCGACTTGGAATTGAACAACCTGCTAATCCGGCAGACCAACCCCTCTCGATTGCACCAGAAGATTAACTGTGCCGCCACTCCCCGCAAGTCAGAGGAAGTCAGATCTTCGCCTATGTGGCGGTCGTAGAACCGCTTCAGCGCGTCCTTCTCCTGACCAATGACGTCGTGCCGATTCAGCGGCCGCTCGAGAATGTTCCGTATCATGCACCGACCGACCTCAGCCGCTCCGTAGTTTGGATCCTCGATAGCCTGCTTAATTCGGTCAGTCAAAATCTTCACGACCTCATCGAGGCTCCTTTTGTCGGGCTGGCTGCGATCCACGATTTCTCTACAGTCGCTGCCCAGCGCTTCAAGCCAGAGCTCATTCCAGGTTTTCGACATCTCTCCCTCCAAGGTGTAAAGGTTCGCTACCGACAGATAAGCCGAAAAAGACAGTCCGGTCAAGGCAAAAGAAAAGACCGCACAACCAGGTGCGGTCCGAGAGTGACAATACCGAGAGCAAGACGGGATCAAACGGCGCGTCTTTTCGGTCTCTGTCTCTTTGGTCTCGGTTGAAGATTGACATCAAAACTGAAAAACCACGTAGCATACACCGCCAGATCTAAATGCGGGGCGGATACAAAGGAACAAAAACCACGATTTATCTTCCTTTGCAGCATCTGAACAATCCTGGCTTTATCTTCCGGGCGATCGACTCGCCGGACAACGCGCAGGACGTTCCGACACGCTTTCAAGTAGGCAGTCTGTGCCTCTACATCCATTTGTACCAAGTCAAACAGCATTGGGACCCTCCTGCTGCAGGAGGTGCAGCCACACAACCTGACCTATCTTAGTCAAGCGTATCGCGGCCAAAGAAAAGACCGCCGGCAACGCCAAACTTAAGCGAATTCTTACTGCTCAGAGCCGCCCCCTGCTACAATCAGGTCGTATGACCAAGCAAAAATGGGACAACCGACGGCTGGCCGACGTGCTGCGGCAGATGGCGGTCTGCTACGAGATGGACGGCGTGTCGTTCAAGCCGGCGGCCTATGAGCGGGCGGCCGAGACAGTCGCTAACCTGGCCGAACCGGCCGCGACGATTCTTCAGCGCGGCGGAACTAAAGAGTTGGATCAGGTCGAGGGCATCGGACCGGCCATCGCCGAGCACCTGTCCGAACTGTTAAAGAAGGGCGACTTCAGTGAGTGGCGACAGTGCCGGCAGCGCATGCCGGAAGACGTGCTGGAGCTCACGGCCATTCCCGACCTGGGACCGAAGAAGGTCCGGACGCTGCACGAGAAGCTGCGGATCGAGACGGTCGACGACCTGGACCGGGCCGCGCGGCGCGGGCTAGTCCGGCGATTGCCCGGTTTCGGACCGAAGACCGAGGAGAAGATCCGACGTGGCATCGAGCTGCGTCGGCGGAGTGGCGGACGGCGGCTGCTGGGACACGTGCTGCCGCTCGCTCGCGAGCTGGAGCATCAGCTGCAGGCGATCGGTGGCGTTCGTCAGGCAACCGTGACCGGTTCGGTGCGGCGACGTCAGGAAACAATCGGCGACCTGGACGTGGTGGTCACCGCGACCAACGCCAAACGGGCCATGGACGCGGCGGCCGAACTCAACCTGGTCGAAAAAGTTCTGGAACGCGGTCCGCGCAACCTCACTTTGCGGCTCAAGGACGACCTGAACTGCGACCTAATCTTCGTGCCGGACAGCAGCTACGGCGCGGCTGTGCTGCACTTCACCGGAAACCGCGACCACAACGTCATCCTGCGCAAGCTGGCCCTGGCCAAGAAGCTGAAGCTGAACGAGTACGGACTGTGGCGCGGCAAAAGGCAGCTCGCCTGCCGGACCGAGCGAGAGGTCTACCGGAAGCTCGGCCTGCCGTTCATCGAGCCGGAGCTACGCGTCGGCGACGACGAGGTGACGGCGGCGCAGAAGGGCCGACTGCCCGACCTGCTCCCCTACGGCGCGGTGCGCGGCGACCTGCAGGTGCAGACCGATTGGACCGACGGCTCGGCCTCGATCGAGGCGATGGCCCTGGCCGCGCTGGAACGCGGTCTCGACTACCTGGCCGTGACCGACCACACCCGCACGCTGCGCATGGTCGGCGGACTGGACGGACGCGGAATCGCCCGACAGGCCAAGGAGATCGACCAAGTCAACGAACGGCTGACAGCGAGCAAGAAAAAGTTTGTCGTGCTCAAGGGTGCGGAGGTGAACTTGGACAAGAAGGGCCGGCCCGACCTGCCAGACAGCGTCCTGGCCAAGCTCGACTGGGTCGGTGTGGCCGTGCACTCGCATTTTCGGCTGTCCTCGAAGGAACAGACCGACCGTCTGATCGCGGCCATGCGCAATCCGCACGTCGACGCAGTCTTCCATCCGACGACCCGGCTGATCGGCCAGCGCGAACCGATCGACCTCGACCTGGACCGGATGCTGCGCGCGGCCCGGGAGACCAGGACCGTGCTCGAGATCAACTCTTTCCCCGACCGAACCGACCTGCGGGACGTGCTGGTGCGCCGAGCGGTCGAGGCCAAGGTCAAACTAGTCGTCAGCACCGACGCGCACGACCCGATGCACTTCGACTACCTGGAGCTGGGCGAGGCCACGGCCCGCCGCGGCTGGGCCACGGCCAAGGACGTCATCAACACCAGGGACGCCGCCGCCCTGCTGCGCTGGCTCCGGCAACCCAAGGAAAAACGCCGCTGAGGCTGGACAGCGTCGCCCCGGAGGTCTAGACTGCCTGCGTCCGAGCTGATTTCGGACCAACTAACCAGGAGAGCGATATGGAGAAGGGGTTCGATTCCGCCGCTGCCAAAGCCTTTCTTAGTAAGGAGTTCGGCCAACTGACCGCAACCAACCGCCGCGCGGCCGAAGCCAGATCCATATCCGCTAGCCGTCGTGACGTGGGCCGCACGCCGCTCGTCGTCGTCTGCATGGACGAGCGCAACCCGCTGACCGAAGACGGTCTCGGACTAGACCCGACGTTGGTCGTCCGCTTCGCTTCGGGCGGCGGCAAGGTCGCGGCCGGAGACTTCCTCCGCCTGCACGCTCCCCTGCTCGCCGACGGTGGCCGAAAAGCCGTCATCTACCTCTGCACCCACTGGGTGCAGGGCGAACCGGAGAACGGCTGTGCCGCCTTCCAGTGCGACGAGCCGGCACAGACCCAGTACTTCACTGCGTTGCGGCAGGCCCTGGCCGCCGAGCTGCCGGAAGCCTGGATCCACGCCCTGTCCTACGACACGGCTACCGGTGCGCTGTACGGCATCGAACTCGACCTGCGCGACGAGACTTTCGTTGCCCTGGTCGGACAGGGCAGCCGTCCGCTCGCCATGCCCCGCGAGGAGCACGCCCACGCCGGCTTCGGCATCTACGTCGGCGACTTCTACCGGGCCTGGATCAGCGGCTACAACCGCTACTTCCACATCTCGGCCGGCGCGCCAAGCCTGCGCGATGACCTAGACATCGCCCTCAGTGTGATGCTGCACCACAGCACGGTCGACCTGTCGGACAAGCCGATCGTCCTGCTGCTGGACCGGCCGACCGAGAACGCCGATGCGGCCACGATCGAACGGCATCGCCAGGCGAAGGATGCGGTCATGGAGTTCCTGCGCTCGCCGGAGGTCGCCCCGCTGGTGGAGTCCGGCCGACTGCGCCTGGTCGAGCTGGAAACCGACCCGACCACCTGGTCCGGCCGGATCCTGACCGTGTTAAACTGAAAGCGGGTACGGTTCTTCAAAAAGTTCTTTTGCTAAAAAGATTTTGGAGAAAAAATCTTCAATACCGACAAGCAGGTCCTAGACGGGATGAAGCGCGTCCAGTTGGACCAAGCGACGACGCGAGTCGTACTGAAAACGTACGACGAGCTAGGAGCGAGGGAAACTGGATGCGATTCGCCCGTATAGGACCTGCCCTGTTTTAAGCCCGGATGGTGGAATTGGTATACACACGACACTTAAAATGTCGCGACCCTAGGTCTTGTCGGTTCGAGTCCGGCTCCGGGCACCATCAGAAAACACCGCGAGCGCGGTGTTTTCTGTTTCGGCGAAGACGCTATTTCAGTGCCGCCATCAACTCTCTGACCCGATCCTCACTAATCCGCCGGGAATACGGCTTGACGTTGATCTCGCCGCCGACCGATTCCCCTTCCTTCAGCGAAGTGCTGACGACGGCGCCGTTCGCCGCACTGAGCAACTCGGCGACATTCTCCCGATCGACACCGCTGCCGATCAGCAGCGGCTGGTCGCCGAGACGGTCCCGCAGCATCCGGACTTCCTCAACCGACGGCGGCTTGCCGGTCCAGCTGCCAGTCACAATGACCGCATCCGCACCATGCCGCA
>JBDRRB010000035.1:0-10780 GCA_043825985.1 bacterium
CAGTGCGGTCCTTGTCCACCATCCGGGTGGACGGTGGACCCTGACCTGGATCTGGCCCAGGGCGGCGCCGACCGGCCTGGCGGCGCCGGTCGCGGCGGAGCTCAGGTTGGCTGACCTGGCGACGACGCGGGTGGTCATTAGGCCGGGAAGAGAGGACCGTTGCTGGGAAGTTCTTTCACCCAGCGACGAGCACCGGTCGGCGATCCTGGCCGGCCTGCGCCGCTTCGGTCGCTGTGAAGAGGTGGGACTTAACCACCGCCTCGGAACAGTGGCTGTCCGGCTGCCGGCCTCTGCGCAGCCGGAGCTCCTGGTTAGGACCGTCACTCAGGTGGTGGGCTCGACCGAGGGGTTGAAGTCGGTCCGGGTCATCCTGGCCGACGCCGAAACCCTCAAGCAGCTCCGCCGGACTGGCCAGCCGGTGGTTCCCGTTTCGGGGCTGGACGATCGAGGCCGGTTCGTCCGCGGCGAGGTCGAGGCGAATTTTCACCTGACCCCTTGGGGAGGGGTGGGAAATGCCTTTACTTCGAATCCGGATGCCGCGCCGACCCTCGTGTCGCCCGAGGCCAACCTGGAGATCGTCCTGTGGACGATAGAAAGGGAGGCACCGAAGATCGCCGACCAGCTGGCGGTGACGGCACGAGCAGCGGCGGAAGGGAAGAAGCCGGCGGCCGAATTCTACCCGAGCCGCCGAGCTCAGCTGCCTGACCGGCCGGAGACCGGCCGGAATCCGGTCCGTCCGGCCGCGGCAGAACGATCGATCGAGCCGCTCGACTTGGAGGAGGCGTTCGCTGAGTTGGCGTGTGATGACCGGTCGGCGCCGCCTTCGGATGAGTCGGCCGTCGAGGTGTCTTTGGTGGCCGCATTCGCCGCCATCGCCGACGGCAAGTAAGGGAACTAGAAATTCCCTTCCTCTTGCCTCAAACAGTGCGCATCGGAGCCGAACCCGAAGCGTATCCAGCCTTCTATAGCCCCGCACCGTCTTGGTGCGGGGTTTCTGTTTGCGTAATTTTCGCCGCAGCGGCGGTCGGCAATGGATAGCTTGTCGTGCCCCTGTCGTCAGGTCGCCGGTCAAGTTCGTGCCGGGCAGGCCGGTCCGGATGTTTTCTTGTCCGGCGATGCCTTCCGGGACTTCCCGCGTCCGGCCTCAAGGGTTTCCGCCGTCCCTAACCGAAACCGAGATTTTTGTGATACCTTCCCTACAGCATTCTATGACCCTCATCCTGACCCTAATCGGTGCGGCCGGCCTGTCCGTGGCCGTGACCGCGCTGGTCCGCGTCATGGCCCGGCACTACGGCGTGCTCGACCGGCCCGGCGGACGCAAGCGGCACGGAACGCCGACGCCTCTTTTGGGCGGTTTTGCCATCTACCTGTCGCTGGTCGGCGCGGTGGTGGCCCTGTCGTCGATGGGGCTGTTCAACGGCTCGCACATCAAGGCCAAGTACCTGGTCGGCATCATCGCGGCAGCTTCGTTTCTGGCGTTCGGCGGGGCGCTCGACGACCGCTATGACCTGAAGCCGTGGCGACAGCTGATCTGGCCGGTACTGGCGGTGGTGGCGGTGATCGCGAGCGGCATCGGGGTGGCCTACGTGACCAACCCGTTCGGCGGGGTGATCGAGCTGAACCGGATGACGACGACCGTGCTGTGGCTCGACGGCATACCCTACCGGCTGACGCTCCTGGCCGACCTGTTCGCCCTGGCCTGGCTGCTGACCATGACCTACACCACCAAGTTTCTCGACGGGCTCGACGGGCTGGTGTCCGGAGTGACGGTGATCGGCTGCCTGGTCGTGGCCGCGGTCAGCCTGACGCGTGACGTGGCGCAGCCGGACACGGCGCTGCTGGCGCTGGCGATCGGCGGGGTGTTCGCCGGGTTCCTGGCGTTCAACTTCCATCCGGCCCGCATGTTCCTGGGCGAGGGCGGCTCGACCCTGGCCGGATTCCTGCTGGGGACGCTGGCCATAATCTCGGGCGGCAAGATCGCCACGACCCTGTTGGTGCTGGGCCTGCCGCTGTTCGACGCGATGGTGGTGGTGGTCCGCCGGCTGCTGGCCGGACGCTCGCCGTTCGGCGGCGACCGCAGCCATCTGCACTTCCTGCTGGTCGACGGGGGAATTCCGCACGGCCGGGCGGTGCTGCTGTACTGGTTCCTGTCGGCGCTGTTCGGGATCTCGACGCTGCTGCTCGACGGATTGCAGAAGATGGCGGCCTTCGCCCTAGCCGGAAGTCTGGTGCTGGGAGGGGCGGCGTTTTTCCTGAGTGCACGGAAGCGGTCGGCGGGCCAGCCGGCCGGTAACGACAGCGATTCATATGGACAGACAGAATGACGGAATTCTATCTTCGGTCGGCGGCTGGCGCAGCGCGGTCGCGATCGCGGCCCTGACCCTGCTGGCGCTGGCGGCGGTCCTGCTGCGCTGGCAGCAGCACGGCTTCGGCCGCGGGACGGTGACCATTGACGGTCGGGTCACGGTCAGGGTGCAGGTGGCGGCGAGCGACATCACCCGGGAGCGGGGACTGGCCGGCCGGACTTCGCTCGGCCAGGACGAGGGGGTGCTGTTCCTTTTTTCGGAACCGCGGCAGTATCCGTTCTGGATGGGCGGAATGAAGCTGCCGATCGAGGCCGTCTGGTTCCGCGACGGAACGGTCGTCGACCTGACCTACGGCCTGGAGCCGCCGGGCGAGGGCGAAACGCCGCAGGTCTTCAGGCCGATCGAGCCGGCCGGGGCGGTGCTGGAGGTGCCGGCCGGGTTCATCGGACGGAACGACATCCGGATCGGCCAGACGGCATCGGCCGAGATTGACAGGCAGGGAGGTCTGCGCTAAGCTGTTCGTGCTTAGCCCTGGAGAAAAGAACCCGAAACGTATCAATATGGCTCAAATTGCAGTTATTCAGACTGGCGGAAAGCAGTACATAGTGAAGGCCGGTGACGTGCTTCGAGTGGAGAAGCTCGATGCCGAGGCCGGAACCAAGCTGACCTTCGAGCCGCTCCTGGTCGCCGACGAGGACGACAAGGAGGCGGTGGTCGGTACGCCGACCGTTCCCGGTGCGGCGGTCATCGCCGTCGTCGTGGGCGGCGGACGCGGCCGGAAGGTCGAGGTCGTCAAGTACAAGCCGAAGGTGCGCTACCAGAAGAAGGCCGGGCACCGGCAGCACTACTCCGAAATTCGCATCGAAGAGGTCAGGGGGTAACAGATAAAAAGACGAGAGGTCCGGTGGGGCCTCTCGTTTTTTGTTCGGTCCGGTCTGGGTAGGGGCTCTTATTATGCGCTGCCGTCGGGAACGGTAGCCGTCTCTCGGACCATCTCGCGCCGGCCGCGCAGGGCATCGGTCAGGGTGATCTCGTCGGCATAGCCGACCTCGCTGCCGGTCGGCAGTCCGCGGGCCAGCCGCGTGACGCGGACGCCGTGCGGGCTGACCGTCCGGGTGAGGTACATCATGGTCGATTCCCCCTCGATGGTATGGTCGAAGGCGAGGATGACCTCGCGCACGGTCGATTCGCGCAGGCGGGCGACCAGCTGGTCGACGTTCAGCTCGCGCGGCGTCAGGCCGTCGGCCGGGGACAGCTGTCCGCCGAGCACGTGATAGAGTCCGCTGAACTCGCCGGTCCGCTCGACGGCCAGCAGGTCCTGCTCGCTGGCGACCACGCAGATCAGCTCGGAGTCGCGGCGCGGGTCGGAGCAGATGCCGCACGGGTCATGCTCGGTGTAGTTGCCGCAGACCGAGCAGGCGGTCAGCGCGCCGCCGACCTTCAGGATCGCCTCGGCCAGCCGTTCCCGGTCGTCCGGCCGGCGCTTGAGCAGCGCAAAGGCGTAGCGTTCGGCCGTCTTCGGCCCGACGCCGGGCAGCTGGCCCAGCTCGTCGATGAGCAGGCCGATCGGTTCGGGAAAGTTGCGCATCTGGCTCTGGCTACTGGAGGCCCGGCAGGTTCAGGTCGCCGCTCTGCTTCATTACCTCGATCATCTTTCGCTGGACCTTCTTGACCGCGTCGTTGAACGCCTCGACCAGCGCGCCTTCGAGCTTGGCCCGGTCGGCCATCATGTCCGGGTCGATGGTCACCTTCTTGACCGACTGGTTGCCGTCGATCGTGATCCTGACCTTGTTCCAGGCGGCGGAACCCTCGACCTCGACTTCGCCCAGCCGGGACTGGAGCTGCTTGGCCTTGTCGCGCAGGTCCTTGACCTGCTTGAGCTTGTTGAACATAGGATGGTCTGGCTAGGTGACGGATGAGTCTTTCGTGTCAGCATTTTCTCGGATTCGGGTCGGCGCGTCAACGGTCCGGCCGGCGTCGCGGGCGGCGGTGTTTCAGAAACTGGGCACTTCGTCGCCGGCGGCTGCCGACTGGCGGGCGCTGCTGCCGGGCGGGATCTGGCCCGGACCGGGGGACGGCATGGTGACCGGCGCGGCGGCCATGGCGACCGGGGGCGGGGACTGGACGATCTGCTGCGGGGCCGGCGGCTCCGGCGGCGCGTAGTCCGCACCGGCGAACTTCTTGTCCAGGTCGCGGAAGCTGACCCGGGCCTCGTCGAAGAACATCTTGATCACGCCGGTCGGTCCGTTGCGGTGCTTGGCCACGTGGATCTCGGCCAGGTAGCGCTCGTCGAGCGGTATCTCCTCGGTGCGGTAGTTCTTGTCCGCGGCCTTGCGGTAGATGAACATCACCACGTCGGCGTCCTGCTCGATCGAGCCGGAGTCGCGCAGGTGCGACAGCTTCGGTATGGCCGGCTTGGACTGCTCGGTGACGCGGGACAGCTGGGACAGGGCGATGACCGGGATGTCGAGCTCGCGGGCGATTCCCTTGAGGGCCCGGGTCATCTCGGCGACCTCCTGGGTGCGGTTGCCGTCGGCGCTCTTGCCGCCGCGCGCTTCCATCAGCTGCAGGTAGTCGATCACCAGCAGCCCCAGGCCGTGCTCGATCTGCAGGCGGCGGGCCTTGGTCCGGATCTCCATGACGTTTACGTTGGCCGTGTCGTCGATGAAGATCGGCGCCTCGGACAGGTTGCCCAGGGCGTGGCCGATGCGCGAGAAGTCGCCCTGCTCGTCGGAGTCGTTCAGCTGCCCGCGCCGCATCCGCCACAGGTCGACGCCGGCCTCGGCGCAGATCATGCGGTCCACCAGCTGTTCCTTGGACATTTCCAGCGAGAAGATGCCGACCGGGACGCGGCCGCGCACCGCCGCCTGACGGGCGATGTCCATGGCGAAGGAGGTCTTGCCGACCGACGGCCGGGCGGCCAGGACGATCAGGTCGGAGCGCTGCAGTCCGCCGAGCAGGTTGTCGAGGTCGCGGTAGCCGGTGGTGATGCCGCGCAGCTTGCCGCGCTCGCGGTGCAGCTCGTCGATACGCTCGAAGGCCTCGGACAGCGCGTCCTTGAGCGGCGTGAAGTTGGTCTTGAGGTATTTCTGCGAGACGGCGAACAGGGTCTGCTCGGCCGAGTCGAGCAGGCTGTCCACGTCTTCGATCTCCTCGAAGGCCAGCGAGGTGATCTCTCCGGCCGCGGCTAGCAGCCGTCGCAGGGTGGCCTTCTTCTGGATTATGGCGGCGTAGTGGTTGACGTGGGCGGCGGTCGGTACGAGCGTCGTCAGCTCCATCAGGTAGGTCCGTCCGCCGATCGCCTCCAGCCGTTCCATCTCCTCGAGCCGGTTGGTTAGCGACAGCAGGTCGATCGGCTCGCGGCGGGCGTGCAGGTCGAGGATCGCCCGGAAGATGTCGCCGTGCGTCTGCCGGTAGAAGTCCTCGGGGCGAACCGAATCGGCGATCTTGAGGATCGCGTCCCGGTCGATGAGCAGCGCGCCCAGGAAGGACTGCTCGGCCTCGAGGTTCTGCGGCGGTATCCGTTCGGCTTGGTTCATATTGGTGGTTCGGCGGCTCCGTCGGCCGCGGTTGGCATAGCCATATTAGGCCGGCCCGGCGCGGCGGGCAAACGTCGTTGGGGAGTTCCTGTGGGCGGCCGTCCGGATAAGTCCGGCAATTGGCTTGGCCAAGCTCCGTTCGGCCGGGCGGCGGCGGCGCGGATGAGGTATAATTTCGGGCATGGGATCGCAGCATGGAAAAAGGCATCCGGTCGGCGGCGCGGCGTTGGTCCTGACCGGGACCATCGTCGGGGTGGGCATGTTCGGCGTGCCGTACGCGATCGGTCAGGTCGGTGTCTGGATGACGCTGGCGTACTTCCTGGTGCTCGGCGGCATCCAGCTGCTGCAGTCGCTTTACTACGCTGAAGTGGTGATGGCCTGTCCGGAGCGTCTGCGCCTGGTCGGCCTGACCGAGAGGTACCTGGGACGGCGCTGGCGGAAGCTCGCGGCCACGGCCACTGTCTTCGGTTTCTGGGGCAGCCTGATCGCCTATGTCTTGGTCGGCGGGAGTTTCCTTCATCTGCTGCTTTCGCCTCTCTTTGGCGGCGCGCCGTTTCATTATCAGATAGTCTGGGGAGCGGTCGGGGCGGTGGTGGTGCTGTTCGGGCTGGAGTTCGTCGAGAAGATCGACTTCTGGACGACGGTCGCGCTGGCGGCGGCGCTGCTCGCGGTCGTGGTCGTCCTGGCCGGCGAGTTCGATCCGGCGCGCTTCACGGCCGTCGTGCCGCACGGCGACCTGTTCCTTCCGTACGGCGTGATCCTGTTCTCGCTGTCCGGCATCTCGGCAATTCCGGAGATGGAAGACATGATGGGACGGAAGAAGCGCCAGCTCCGGCAGGCGATCGTCTACGGCGCGCTGATCGCGACGGCACTGACCGTACTGTTCGGTCTGGCGGTCTACGGCGTGACCGGGGCGGAGACGACCGGGGACGCCCTGTCCGGACTGCAGCGGGTCTTGGGCGGACGGATCGTGCCGTTCTGCGCGGCGGTCGGCTTCCTGGCCGTGGCCACGTCCTACTTCATGATCGGCCTGAGCCTCCGTTCGACCTTCGAGTTCGACTACCGGCTGCGGCGGCCGTGGGCCTGGCTGCTGGCGGTGGTCGTCCCGCTGGCTCTGGTCCTGGCCGGAATCAATGACTTCATCTCCACGGTGGGCTTCACCGGAGCGGTGTTCGGCGGGTCGGCGGCGGTCATCGTCGTGCTGCTCTACCTGGCCGTGGACCGTCATGGGCTGATGGGGCGGAGACGGCTGCCGGTCTCCCGGGCCTGGGCCTACGTCAGCATCGCGGTGCTGTCGTTGGGCGCGGTCTACGAGACGGTGGATTCGCTGCGGCAGCTCTGGACGGCCTGACGCGGCCGGCCTCTGGTCGAGTGCCGGAACAAAGCAAAAAGCCCCGCGATGGGGCTTTTGCTCTTACTGGGCAGAATAGATCCGCCGTTCTTGTCCTTCCAGGAGTCCGGAAAGGCACGGAGAGTCTTTTCCGCCCGTTAGTTGGCGCTCTCCTCAGTGGCCGGCTTCTCCTCGACCGGGGCCTCGGCCGGAGCCTGCTCCTCGGTGGCGGCCGTAGCCTCGTCCTGCTGCGGGGCAGCCGGGTTCATCGTGTTGTCTTCGGACATAACTTTTTCAGTTAGTCTGAATTAATAGGTGTCTAGCTTAGCCTAAAAATCAATTTCAGTCAAGCTGGCGGGAATTATTTACTGGGTTAAGCGCCTTATTTTTTTGAAGGACATGTCTTCGGCTCTTGTCTGTCGTGTTTTTTTCGAAAAAAAGTGGGGGCAGGGCCCCCGAAAGTATCTATGCCGCTTTCTGCTCGTCGTTCGGCACTGTGGCCGAATCAGGGTTAGGTCTCGGTCTTGCGTCACCGCGGGGGGTTCTCATCTCTCCGCATTGGGTGCAGAGCTTGATTGAACTCCCGCAGAAGTCGCTTACAGTGTGTGCCGTGCTCTCTCCACACCAGCGACAATGTAGAACCTGGTTCGGATATTCGGGCGGCTTGATGTCCCGACCTCCGACCGTCTTTCTTTGGGGGCGCTTGGGTTTGGCCGCAGATTCCAGGAGGAACTTTTCCGCTTCGATGCGTTTCGTGACGGGTGCGTTTCTGACACTCTCACCTTATTCAGTTTTTGTTTTTTCGCTTACGTTTCTCCTTTCGCCAACCTGACGACGTTCTTGAGCAGCATGGCTACGGTGACCGGACCGACGCCGCCCGGGACCGGAGTGATCCAGCCGGCGACCTGTCCGGCCGTGTCGCGGTCGACATCGCCGACTATCCGCCGTCCGACGCGCGTGGTGCCGACGTCGATCACGACCGAGTCCGGCTTGAGCATGTCGCCCCGGACCAGTCCCGGCTGGCCGACGGCGGTAATCAGGAGGTCCGCCCGGCCGACCGCCTCGCGCATTCCGGGCGAGTCGCTGCGGACCGTCTCTACCGCGGCCCCGGCCCGTCTCAGGCAGGCTCCGAGCGGACGGGAGAACACGTCGCCGTTCGAGACGACCGTCACCTGTTGGCCGGCCAGTTTCCGTCCGGTTTCGGCGAACAGCAGCTCGATGCCCTCGACCAGTCCCGGCGTACGGTCGGTCTCTCCGGCGTCCAGGCGGTCGAGCAGCTCGGGATGGAAACCGTCGACGTCCTTTTTCGGGTCCACGGCGCGGATGATTCGGTCGGTGTCCAGTCCGTCCGGAAGCGGCAGCTGGACCACGATGCCGTGGATGTCCGGCCGGCCGTTGAGCTCGGCCAGGGCCGACAGCAGCTGTCCTTCGGTGACGCTCTCGTCGAACTCGTGCAGGTCGAAAAGCACACCGATCTCCTCGGCGGCTTCCTTCTTCTTTTGGACGTAGACCTTCGAGGCCGGATCTCCGCCGGCCAGGATAACTCCCAGTCCGGGCACGATCCCGAGCCGCCGTATCTCTTCGGCAGTCTGCTCGAGGATCCTTCGGGCTAGCGCCCGGCCGTCGATGGTCCTAGCGCTCATGGGCATAGTCGAGGTCCGCATAGAGCGGGAAGGCGTCGGTCAGCTCGCGCACTTCGGAACGTATCCGGGCCAGTTCGGACTCGTCGGCGGTCGACCGGAGCGTGCGTACGATCAGGTCGGCGACCCGATCCATCTCGTTCAGGCCTAGGCCGCGGGTGGTCAGGAAAGGCGTGCCCAGTCGCAGGCCGGACGGGTCGCCCGGCTTGCGCTGGTCGAACGGGATCAGGTTCTTGTTGGAGTGGATGCCGACCGACTCGAGCCTGGTCTGGGCGGTCAGTCCGCCGAGCTCGAGCGGCGTCAGGTCGACCAGCACCAGATGGTTGTCCGTGCCGCCGGCGACGATCCGCAGCCCGTTCGACGCCAGCCGTTCGGCCAGCCGGGCGGCGTTCGCCACGACCTGCCGCTGGTAGTCGGTGAACTCGGGCCGGAGTGCCTCACCGAGGGCTACGGCCTTGGCGGCGATGACGTGCATCAGCGGTCCGCCCTGGATGCCGGGGAAGACGGCCGAGTCGATGCGCTGGGCCAGGGTCTTCTTGCCGTCCGGTCGCAGGCGGTCGGCCTCGCGGCTGAGGATCAGTCCGCCGCGCGGTCCGCGCAGCGTCTTGTGGGTGGTGGAAGTCACGACGTCGGCCACGGCGACCGGATCCGGATGCAGCTTGGCCGCGACCAGTCCGGCGATGTGGGCCATGTCCACGATCAGGTAGGCGCCGACCTCGTCGGCGATCCGGCGGAAGCCAGCGAAGTCGATCGTCCGCGGGTAGGCCGAATAGCCGGCCAGGATCGCCTGGGGCTTTTCCCGCAGCGCGATCTCGCGGATCTGGTCCATGTCCAGCATTTCGGTCTCCTGGCTGACGCCGTAGGGGATGAACTGGTACAGCTTGCCCGAGAAGTTGACCTTGGCGCCGTGGGTCAGGTGTCCGCCGTGCGCCAGGTCGAGGGCCATGATCTTGGCGCCCGGCTCAAGCAGCGCGAAGTAGGCGGCCATGTTGGCCTGCGAGCCGCAGTGCGGCTGGACGTTGGCGTGCTCGGCGCCGAACAGGCGGCAGGCCCGCTCGATGGCCAGCCGTTCGGCCGTGTCCACGTGCTCGGTGCCGGCGTAGTAGCGCTTGTCCGGGTAGCCCTCGGCGTACTTGTTGGTCAGCACCGTACCGAGCGCCTCCAGCACCGCCTCGGAGACGGCGTTTTCGGAGGCGATCAGCTCCAGGCCGACCTGCTGCCGTTCGAGTTCGGCGGCTACGGCGGCGGCCACTTCCGGATCCTGCTGTCGTATGTGTTCGATCATAGTCGGGTGGGGCAAAGTTCGGTCAAACTTTAGCACGGGTCCGCCTAAAAAGGTATCCGTCATTGCCCATCTTGGGGACGGAGCGGCGGCAGGCTTTTAAGCATGTAGGTTCCGCGGCGGTGGTAGCCCAGCCGTCGGTAGTAGCCGCGCACGCCGACGCCGGAGATGACGGCCATCTTGCTGAAGCCGGCCTCGCGGGCCAGACGTTCGGCCTCGGCCATCAGGCGACGCCCGTAGCCGCGATGCTGGGCGGAATTTTTGTCGCGGTCAGAGATGGGAACGAGATGTCCGTAGGTATGGAGCTCGCGTAGAAGGGCCGCACCGCGGATCTCCGGCGGGGGAAGGTCTCCGGTCGGGTCCGTTTCGGTTCGTCCGGAGGCCGACGGCGAGTCGTCCGACGCGGCGACATGATTTTCTTTCCGCCGTCTCGGCAGCCGCAGGCGGCAGAAGGCGAAGACCGCGCGGCGCTCGGCGTCTTCATAGGTAAGGAAGTGCTCGCGTCCGCCGGCCGATTCGTATTCCCGGTCGAACAGTTCGGCCGGGACGGTCAGGATGTCCGGATCGTCCTGGGCGACCCGGCCGACCTCGCGGCAGCGCAGGCAGCGGCAGCGCAGCCCGCGCCGCGACATCTCGGCGGCGACGTTCTGGCGCAGGCTGGTGACGCGGTTGCCGGCCACGAC
>JBDRRB010000036.1:0-2062 GCA_043825985.1 bacterium
CGCTACGATCGGGTCAAGTCGAAGCGGTCAAGATTCATCACCTTATTCCACGCGGCGATGAAGTCGTCCAGGAACTTATCCCGGGAATCTTCGCACGCGTAAACCTCGGCCAAGGCCCGGAGTTGGGAGTTCGAACCGAAGATGAGATCGACACGGGTGCCGGTCCACTTGCGTTCGCCGCTTTTGCGATCACGACCCTCGAACACGTCTTCGTCTTTCGAATTTGCCTTCCACGTTGTGCTCATGTCGAGCAGATTCACGAAGAAATCATTGGTGAGCGTCTCTGGCCGCTTGGTGAAGACGCCGTGCTGGGACTGTCCGAAGTTGGCATTCAAGACGCGCATACCGCCAACGAGAACCGTCATCTCAGGAGCGGTCAGCGTCAGCAGTTGCGCCCGATCAACCAGCAGTTCTCCTGCCGATACGGTGTATCTGGTTTTGAGGTAGTTACGGAACCCGTCTGCAGGCGGTTCGAGTGCGGCAAATGACTCCACGTCGGTTTGTTTCTGCGACGCATCCGTGCGTCCCGGCGTGAAGGGTACAGTCGCTTTGTGACCGGCCTTCTTCGCAGCGTGCTCGACACCTGCGCATCCGCCCAGGACAATCAAGTCGGCAAGCGACACCTTTTTCCCGCCGGCCTGTGCACCGTTGAACGCCTTACGGATCTTCTCGAGGGTCTTGAGCACGGTCTTCAGTTGGACCGGCTGGTTGACTTCCCAGTCCTTTTGCGGCGCAAGACGAATGCGCGCCCCGTTCGCCCCGCCCCGCTTGTCGGAGCCACGGAATGTGGACGCCGACGCCCAGGCCGTCGAGACCAGCTGGGAGACCGACAGGCCCGAGGCAAGGATCTTGCGCTTCAGGTCGGCGATGTCCCGTGCGTTGACCAGCTTGTGATCGACTGCGGGCACCGGGTCCTGCCAGATCAATTCCTTGGCCGGAACCTCCGGGCCGAGATAGCGCGAGCGGGGTCCCATGTCGCGGTGGGTCAACTTGAACCACGCACGGGCAAACGCATCCGCGAATTCCTTGGGGTTCTGCTGGTAGCGCCGCGCGATCGGCTCGTAGATCGGGTCGTAGCGAAGGGAGAGGTCCGCCGTGGTCATCATCGGCCGGTGCTTCTTCGACGGGTCGTGCGCGTCAACCACCATGTCCTCTTTGGCCACGTCCTTGGCCAGCCACTGATGCGCGCCGGCCGGGCTCTTGACCAGCTCCCACTCGTATTTTAACAGCACGTTCAGATAGCCCATGTCCCATTTGATCGGGTTCGGCTTCCAGGCGCCCTCGATGCCGCTGCTGATCGTATCGCCGCCTTTACCGCTGCCGAAGCTGCTTTTCCAACCGAGACCCTGTTCCTCGATGGGGGCGGCTTCCGGTTCAGGGCCGACATGCGCCGGATCGCCCGCGCCATGGCATTTGCCGAAGGTGTGGCCGCCGGCGACCAGTGCGACGGTCTCTTCGTCGTTCATGGCCATACGTGCGAAAGTCTCTCGAACGTCACGGCCGGAGGCGACCGCATCCGGTTCGCCGTTCGGCCCTTCCGGGTTCACGTAAATCAGGCCCATCTGCACGGCGGCAAGAGGATTCTCGAGGTCCCGGTCGCCGGAGTAGCGCTTGTCACCCAGCCACTCGCTCTCGGTCCCCCAGTAAATATCCTCTTCCGGCTCCCAGACGTCCTCGCGCCCGCCGCCGAAGCCGAAGGTCTGCAACCCCATCGACTCGATGGCGCAGTTGCCGGCGAGGATCATCAGGTCGGCCCAGGAAATTTTCTTGCCGTATTTCTGCTTGATCGGCCAGAGCAGTCGGCGCGCCTTGTCGAGGTTGACGTTGTCGGGCCAACTGTTGATGGGCGCAAGGCGTTGGTTGCCGGACCCCGCACCCCCCCGTCCGTCACCAGTGCGGTATGTGCCCGCGCTGTGCCATGCCATCCGTATAAAGAGCGGACCATAGTGACCGTAATCGGCCGGCCACCAGTCCTGCGAGTCGGTCATCAGCTCATTGAGGTCCCTCTTCAAGGCCTCCAGGTCGATTTTCTTGAATTCCTCAGCGTAGTTGAATGTCTCGC
>JBDRRB010000037.1:0-5847 GCA_043825985.1 bacterium
TCTACCTGGCCATCCGGTCCGGTCGGGTGCTGTTCCGTCTGGCGGCGCTCTACGACGGGGAGCGGGCGATCAGCGAGGTCGGCGACGGGGTCGAATGGTCGGACGCCCGGTTCTTCACCGGACTGCTGACCATTGGCTTCAACCTCTCGGACGCGCCGGCGACGGCGACGGCAACGGCGGACGATGCGGCGGAGCGGCAGCCGGCCAGCTCCGGCACGCTGCACCTGTTCGTCTCGGCCAGCGGCGACGGCCTGGTCCCGAACCTGGGGCTGTGGCTGACTCGTCCGCTCAGCGGTCGCTTCGGCCTGTGGTACTTCGGGGTCGTGGCTCCGGAATACGGCGAGGCCTACGGCGGCCTGACCGTCACGCCCTGGGAGTGGCTGACCATCGGACTGGCCGTGGGGATCGAGACGTCGGAGGACATCTGGCGGCTGGCCGGCTCAGTTGATCTCGTCTGGGAGAGGTTCAGCGTGAACTTACTGGTCGAGATCGGCGGGGCCGACTGGTGCCACTTCCTGTCGGCCAACTATCGGGTGACCGACAGCCTGACGGTCGGCCTCATGTCGAAGCGGTTCGACGGCGAGGGCGCGTTCCTCGAGCTGTCGGTGGGGGACATCGCCTTCCGGGCGGCGTTCCTCTACGACATCGAGCGTGCCCGGCATGAGGTCGGCGACGGCGGAGTCGAGTGGGCTGACCCGGAATTCCTGACCGGATTCCTGTGGTTCCACGCCGAGCTCTGGTGACGCCCGTCCGTTTCGCCCCCCCCGCCGAGGAGTCCCCAAAATTTTTTCGACTAAAATGGCCCGCGTCTATGCGGGCCTTTCTTTTTTCCTTGTTCCAGATTCCGTCGTCCGCGGCCGTCGTATCTCCGCCGGAACCTATCTCTGCGTCGACGGCTGCCTGGGCGTTGCTTCGGATTTCGATCCGTCGATCGCCTTCAGGTTTTCCGGGCGCAGCACGGCCGTCAGTTCCTTCAGCAGGTCTGGCCGGTTCGTCTCTGTCCGGCTGCTGCCGTCAGTAGTGTCCGCACTCTTCGGCCGGTCCGTCTTGGTGCCGCCGACGTTCGCGGTCGTGTCGTTCGGCAGTTCGTTTCCGGTTTCCGTCCGGGGCTTCGGCTTGCCGACCGACTGCCGCAGCGAGGCCAGCACCAGCCGTTCCGCCTCCTGCAGGGTCTTGCCCGGGAAGCAGATGCGCGCCAGCCGGCGGTTTCCCTCCGGCTTCAGGTCGGGCACCAGGCCGAGGACATCCGACTGTCGTTCCGAGGTGATGAGCGCGCAGATCCCGGCCGGCTCTCCGTCCCGCGCGTCCTGCTCGTAGATCAGTCCGGCGATTTCCGCGTCCGGCGTGTTGACCATCAGCTCGTCCATCACGTCCGGCAGCGACTCCGGCGTCGATCCGGCGTGGACGAAGTCCTGCCGCAGCAGCAGCGACCAGACCAGGCGCGTCTCCGGGTCGTACTTGAGCCGGGCCAGGGTCCGTCCCCACAGCCGGAGCGTGCTGACGCTCCGCGTCTTGTACAGGTGGCGGACGATCTCCTCGCGCCGTCCGCCGGCGGCGACCAGCTCGGACGCCGTGTTCAGCGTGCGCGGCGTGACGTGCGGCGAGCGGAAGCTGCGCGTGGCGTCGATCAGTCCGCCCAGCAGCATCGTGGCCGTGTCCTCGTCGTGGGTCATGTCGTTGTCCGGGGAGGCGTACAGCCGGTGGACCAGCTCGGAGCAGGAGGCGGCGGTGATGTCCACGAAATTGATCCCGCCGTAGTTCTCGTTGCCCGGGTCGCGGTCGATGTTCACGAGCGGTACCCGGTAGAACAGGTCGGCGTTGTCGCTGAACGTCCGTCCCAGCGAGCCGAGGTCCGGCGCGCCGACCGTCACCACCAGGTCATAGCTGAACTCCGCCGTCCGGGCAGTCACGTCGCGCTCGTTGAACTGTCCTTCCTTGGCCGTCAGTCGGAAGTTCAGCCGGTCGCCCTCGAGATGGTAGGTCAGCTCGTCCACCTTGGCCCGCGACAGGTCGAGGGATATGACGAACTGGCGCGCCTGCCGGATCTCCGGCGCGATGCGGTCGGTGTTCGGCAGGAAGCCGATCCGCCTGGTCGGGACGAACCCGTCCGCGACCATGTCGACCTTCTTGCCGCTGCGCTCGATGAGCCTGGTCAGGGCCAGCGCGCTGGCCACGGCGTCGACGCTCCAGTCCTTGCGCAAGACCACCAGGGCTTGGCTGCTCCGGCCGATCGTCTCGCTGATCTGTCTCTCTATCGATGTAGGCATGATTCTCGTTTGGGAATAGCCAATGATAGTTCTGGACGGAAAGCGTGTCAACGGTGCGGAGTTTTTTAATTTTTTGTCAGGAGACTTTGACAGCGACAGGAGACGGGAACCGTAGTGCTGAAGCCGATTTTTTGCGTCCGCGCCATAAAATGTCAGGCCGACGTCTACCGACCGCAAGAATGACGCGAATGGTTTTCCGTTTTTTCTCGCAGTTAGCTGGCGGTTTGGCCGTTCGTTCCCGAACCCTTGCAATTGGGGCCGAAATACCTACAATCAATTCGTTACTTAGGCAGATTCTGGGCCGGGCGAATCGTACACCCGCTTCCTTCGCTGTTTGCTCGCCGTACCTTTTCAGTACGGCTCACCGCACAGCTCAGTCCAGCGGGGTACGCTTCACTCCGTCCAGAATCTGCTCGGTCTCGCTACCGTTAGATCGGTGCATCCATTCATCTATATAAAGAAGCCGTCATGTCCGCCGACAAGCCCGAACTGCCCAAGGCCTACGAACCCCAGGGGATAGAGGACCGCATCTACCGGAACTGGGAGGAGAGCGGCCTGTTCAATCCCGACCACCTGCCCGGCGAGCGGCCCGAGCCGTTCACCATCATGATGCCGCCGCCGAACGCCACCGGCACGCTGCACATCGGTCACGCCATGTTCATGACGTTGGAGGATTTGATGACGCGCTTCCACCGCATGCGAGGCAAGGCGGCCCTGTGGCTGCCGGGCACCGACCATGCGGCCATCGCCACCAACACTAAGGTCGAGAAGCTGCTGGCCAAGGAGGGGAAGACCAAGTACGACCTCGGCCGCGAGGGCTTCGTCGAGCGGGTCATGGAGTACATCGAGGGTTCGCGCAATACAATCCGCAAGCAGATCCGCAAGATGGGCTCGTCCTGCGACTGGTCACGCGAGGCGTTCACTTTCGACGAGCCGCGCAACCGGACCGTGCGCGAGATGTTCGTGCGCATGTTCGACGACGGGCTGATCTACCGCGGCTACCGGATCGTCAACTGGTGTCCGCGCTGCGAGTCGACGCTCGCGGACGACGAGGTCGAGTATAAGGAGGAGACGACCAAGCTGTACTACATGAAGTACGGTCCGTTCGTGGTGGCCACGACCCGGCCGGAGACCAAGCTGGGCGACACGGCCGTGGCCGTTCATCCGGACGACGATCGTTATAAGGATAAGATCGGTCAGGAGTTCGAGGTCGATTTCGGTATCGGGCCGCAGCAAATTCGGGTAATCGCCGACGAGGAGGTCGATCCGGAGTTCGGCACCGGAGTGGTCGGCATCACGCCGGCCCATTCGGCGGTCGACTACGCCATGGCCGAGAAGAACCGACTGCCGATGAAGAAAGTGATCGGCGAGGACGGCAAGATGACCGCGCTTGCCGGCAAGTACGCCGGTCTGCCGGTGGAGGAGGCCCGGGCCAAGTTCGTTGCTGACCTGCGCACTGCCGGCTTGATCGAACGGGAGGAGGAACTGCAGCACAAGCTGTCGATCTGCTACCGCTGCAGCGCGCCGATCGAACCGCTCACCTCGCGGCAGTGGTTCGTGGACGTGCATCGGCCGGTCGAATCGCGCGGCGGCAAGACGCTCAAGGAACTGTCGCTCGAGGCGGTCGGTCCGGGCGAGGGTCAGATAACGATCCTGCCGGAGCGGTTCGAGAAGGTCTACTTCAACTGGATGGGGAATCTGCATGACTGGTGCGTCTCGCGTCAGATTTGGTTCGGTCACCGCATTCCGGTCTGGTACTGCAAGTCCTGCTATGTCGAACAGCAGGCTCCGGAGCGGGTCGGTGACGTCAGCGGATATGAACGGGGTGGCCACTTGGGCCTGATCGCCGCGGTCGAACCGCCGACATCTTGTCCGCAGTGCGGCGGGGGAGAGGACGTTCTGGTGCAGGACACCGACACCCTGGACACCTGGTTCTCGAGCGGCACCTGGACGTTCTCGACGCTCGGTTGGCCCGAACAGGCCGCCGATCTGAAGCGCTTCCATCCGACGCAGTGTCTGGAGACCGGCTACGACATCCTGTTCTTCTGGGTCGCCCGGATGATCCTGATGACCGAGTACGCGCTGGGCGAGCGGCCGTTCGAGACGGTCTACCTGCACGGCCTGGTGCGGACCGAGGACGGCCAGAAGATGTCCAAGTCGCTCGGCAACATCATCGATCCGCTGGAGGTGGCCGAGAAGTACGGCACTGACGCCGTGCGCCTGTCGCTCACCATCGGCAACTCGCCGGGCAACGACCTGAAGATGTCCGAGGACAAGATCGAGTACTACCGCAACTTCGCCAACAAGCTCTGGAACATCGCCCGGTTCATACTGATGAACGTCGATGGCCGGCCGGATGCACACGCCGCGCCCGAGCCGAAGACCCTGGCCGACCGCTGGATCCTGTCGCGGCTCGATGCCGTGACCGTCTCCGTGACCGAGGACATCGAGTCCTACAACTTCTCGCGGCCGGGTGAGACGCTGCGCGACTTCACCTGGAACGAGCTGGCCGACTGGTACCTGGAGATCGCCAAGGTCGAGAAGGCCGACGGCGACAAGAGCCAGATCCTGTCCTACCTGCTGCTGAACCTGCTCAAGCTGTGGCATCCGTTCATGCCGTTCGTCACCGAGGAGATCTACCGGCAGGTTTTCGCCGCCGGGGAGAAGGATTTCCTGATGGTGGCCGAGTGGCCGACCACGAGCGGGCTGGATCTGGGCGACGTGAGCGGTTTCGCCAGGCTGCAGGAAGTGGTCACGGCAGCGCGCAACCTGCGCTCCGAGATGGGGATAAAGGCCAGCTCTAAGACGGAGTGGCTGGCCGTGGAGGGTGAGCTTTTGGCCGAGCAGTTCGAGAGCATCAAGCATCTGGTCCGGGCCGAGGAGGTGCGGTCGCAGGAATCCGGTTGGTTCGCTACTGCCGATGGCTGTCGGACGACCACTACGGTTAGCGGTTTGCAGCTGGCCCTGCCGGTCTCGGCCGACTCTGGTGACGCCGAGGAGTTCCGTCAGAAGCAGGAAAAGGAACTGGCCGACGCTAGAAAGTACGCCGAGACATTGAAGCGCAAGCTCGACAACGCCGACTTCGTGGCCCGGGCGCCGGCCGCCGTGGTCGAGGCCGAACGGCAGAAGCTGGCCGAAACCGAAGCGCGGATTACTAAGTTGGAAGAACAGCTTAAGTAGTTGTCCCGTCGGTACGAACGAACCGTACCCTGGTCTTGCGGACGGCCTCATTGCCCCGCGGGCGGCCTTGTCCTCAGGCCGGCCGGGCCTGTCCGGTCCACATGGACCGGACCACGGCTCGGCCCGCTCCGGCGGCGGGCCGGCCTGACTCTCGGCCCGCGCCTCTCGGCCTCTGCCGGGAGACCGAGCGCGCGGACCTCCGAGGTTGCCGCCGTTCGGCATAGCGCCGCGAAAGGAATTGGATCCGTCCAAACTTCTGTCATTGCGAGGGAGGGAGCGCAGCGACCGACCGCGGCAATCCCGTCGATGCATGTACTGTGGTCGGGATTGCCACGCTCACTCCGTTCGCTCGCGATGACACAGTTGATGTCATTCCCGCCCCTCTAAACTGTCATTCCCG
>JBDRRB010000038.1:0-17482 GCA_043825985.1 bacterium
TTTATCAACTAACCCAAAAGACCACGCCCTTGGGCGTGGTTGAATGGGACATTCCCTGCGGTATTTTGGTATGTTCCATGCATGGATATACGTCTTTCAGGCCATGGGGCCTTCAGAACGCAGTACCATGTCGTATGGATACCGAAATACCGCAGGCGAATCCTGAATCCTGGGCTTGCGGCCTATTTGCCGCGCGTGTTCGCAAAGATCCTGCGGGAGATGCCGGGTGTTGAGATTGACGAGATCAATGTCCGGCCGGATCATGTCCACGCGGTGATGGTGATTCCTCCGAAGTACGCGGTTTCGGCCGTGATAGGAAGGCTGAAGGGGCAGTCGGCCTCTGCCCTGCGCAAGAAGTTCGTCTGGCTCGGCAGGGTGTACTGGAACGAGAACGTCGTCTGGTCGCCCGGATATTTTGTCTCGACCGTAGGCATCGACGAAAAAAGAATCCTTGCCTACGTCAGATACCAGCAAGGACAGGATTCAGGTCAAGCGAAGCTTGTGCTGGAGTAGTACCACGGGCTTGCCCGTGGGGATCTATGGAAAAATGAGTAAATAAACCTAAGATTTTTATCTTTTATGTCATGTAAGTCTTGACAGAATCGGCTAAATGTGTTATGCTAGTCGTTGTCGGACGATCGGGACTCGTCCTCGCCAGCCTGAACTGCCGGGAAGACCCTTCGGGGCTAGTACCAGGACGCAGGCTGCCGCCGAGGGTGGCGACGTTCTCGATCCGAGATTAGGAGGACGGTTACACTTGCAGTGTAATCGGTTCAGGTAGGTTGGGTACCTCCGAACCCCCTACCGGGTCACCTCACAGGGTGAGGTGGTCCTGAATCAGGGTGCTGGAACCCGACAAATCCCGCAAAAAAATCCCTCTATAAATAGAGGGCGGCCGGAAAGGCCTTCGGAGGGCCACATGCTATGCATGTGGTCTTTTCATTTTCTGCTCATTTTTGTCGACCCAATTAGACCGGGTTTTTTGTTTCAGCCGATGCTATAATCCAGACGTTCGATTTGCTGGCTGTGGATTAACTTTTTAAGTGTTTTTTGGCTTATGCCCAAAAAGAAACCGGCCGAAAAGGACCTGAGTCGCTTTCGGCCCCTGGTCGACCAGAACGACGATGTCCAGGCGACCCGTTTTCTGGGGCTATGCAAGAGCTGCGGCCAGTGCGTCGAGAAGTGTCCGGTCAAGGCGATCGGCTGGGACGAGCAGGAGTTGGGACTCTTGGGCGAACCGGCCGTCAAGATCGACCTCGAGACCTGCATCGGCTGCGAACTGTGCGAGCAGATCTGTCCGGATGCGGCCATCGAGATACTAAACAAGAAGACCGAGCGGCTGATGGCCGAGCGGGCTGCCAAGGAAGGATCAAAGCAGGAAGAATAATTTTTTTCAGACCTACCTAAACGTAAACCTATGTCCGAAGAGAGAAAGATCGCCAGCATCAAGGTTGACCGTGACATGTGCATCGGCGCCGCGCCGTGCGTGGCCGCCGCCGGCAGCGTCTTCGAGCTCGACGCCGAACAGAAGGCCGTGCTCAAGCGTAAGGCCGGCGAGCGCAGTTCGGATCAGACCGCCAAGGGCGACCTGGAGGACGGTGCCGTCTCCGACGACACCCTGCTCGCCGCCGCCCAGTCCTGTCCGGTGCGGGCCATACATCTCTACGACGAGGCCGGCAACCAGATTTTCCCGGCCTAGCCGGACCAGGCGATGGAAAGCTTCGATTACCTGATAGTCGGCGGGGGAATAGCCGGTACGACCGCCGCCGAGACGCTGCGCAAGGAAAGCCCGGAGGCCAGCATCGCCATCGTCTCGGACGAGCCGTACCCGCTCTATTCCCGGATCCTCCTGTCCAAGCCCGGTTTTTTTCTGGGCAAGATTCCCTTTGGGTCAGTCTGGATGCGGCGGCCGGAGTGGTATGCCGAACAGCGGATCGAGCTGCTGTCCGGCCGACGGGCGGTGGAATTGGCGGCTGACAGCAACCGGCTGGCGCTGGACGACGGGACAAGCCTCGGCTATGGGCAGCTGCTCTTGGCCGTCGGTTGTCCGGCCCGTCGCCTTGATGTTTCCGGACTGGCCGGAAAGTCGGGCGTAGGCTACATGAAAACGCTCGACGACGCTCGTGACCTGATGGCCAACATCAAGTCCGCCAAGCGGGCGGTGGTGGTCGGGGCCGGATTCGTCGGTTTCGAGATGTGCGACGTGTTGCTGCAGGCCGGCCTGGAGGTCGAGTCGGTGGTCAGGGAGTCGTACTTCTGGGAGCCGGTACTCGATCGGCCGGCCGGGGAGCTGGTGGGGCAGGCCATGGAGATGGCCGGAGTCAGCCTCCATCTGGAGGCGGAACTGGCCGAGGTCTTGGGTCAGGACAGCGTCGAAGGCGTACGCCTGAAGGACGGGACCGAGATTGCCTGCCAACTGCTTCTGATTGGCGCCGGCGTCCAGTTCGACGGTGGCTGGCTGGCGAGGGCCGGAGTTTCGGTCAGCCACGGTATCGTCACCGACGAACATCTGCGGACCAGCCGCGACGGGGTGTGGGCGGCGGGGGACGTGGCGGAGCTGAACGATCCGTCGGTCGGCGAGAACTTCATGTGCGGCACCTGGCTGGACGCGCAGGAACAGGGCCGGACGGCGGCACTGAACATGCTCGGGCGTGAACTGCCGTACCGGACCGCGTCGCCGTATTCGGCGCACGGGTTCGGACTCGCCCTGACCTTCGTCGGTCGGCTGCGGTGCGGCAGTCGGCAGCTGTTTCCGCGGGGCAGCGTCGAGTCAGGGTCCTATGGAGCCGTCGCCGTCCAGGACGGGCGGAGGGTGGTCGGGGCGTTCCTGATAAATCGCGGGACCGAGCTGGCCGCGATCCGGGCCCTGATCGAGTCCGGCACCGACGTCTCCGGCCGGCTGGCCGAGCTGTCCGACCTGGAGTCCGACCTTTCCTCTTTTCTGCCGAAGTAACGACAACACCATGAACGAGACGGAACCAAAAATAAGGATCGGCTGGTTCAGCTTTTCCTGCTGCGAGGACAACACGATCGTCATGACCGAGCTGCTCAACGAACGCTGGCAGGAGTGGCGCCGGATGTTCGACTTCCGGCATGCGCGCGTCCTGCAGACGAATAACGTCCTGGACGAGATGGACATCGCCTTCATCGAGGGCGCCGTCGCCGGCGAACCGCAGGCCGAGCGCGTTCGCGAGATCAGGCGGCTCTCGAAGCTGGTCGTGGCAGTCGGCTCGTGCGCCGTGACCGGGATGCCCTCCGCGCAGCGCAACCTGTTCAGCGACGAGCAGAAGAAGGACATCGAGTTCCTGGTCGAACGGTTCGGCCATCTCGACCAGGTGCTCAAGCTGTCCGACGTCATCGCGGTCGACGCCGAGGTGCCGGGCTGTCCCATGGATCCGCAGCGGTTCCTGGAGACGGTGGACCGGGCAGTGGAGACGATCCGTTCCGGACGCGGCGCCGGCGGTAAGAAGGACTGACCTATGCATTCGCAAGACATATCACTGGACGCCATCTCGAAGGTCGAGGGCCATGCCCGGCTGGACCTGCGCATTCGCGACGGGCAGGTCGAGCACGTGCACTACCAGATTCAGGAGTACAAGCGCTTCTACTCGCGGGCCGTCGAGGGAAAGCCGCTGGTGGCGATTCCGCCGCTCCTGTCCCGGATCTGCGGCACCTGCTCGAACGCCCACGTCATGTGCGCGATCGAGGCCTGCGAGAACGCCATCGGGCTGCAGCCGTCGCCGCAGACCATGGACCTCCGGCAGCTGACCATGTACGGGCTGAACATCCGCGACCACGCGCTGCATCTGTACGTCTTCGTCATGCCTGACCTGTACGGCAAGGACAACTTCCTGTCGTTCGACGAGAGCGACGAGGAACAGCACCAGCACCTGCACGACTGCTTCGAGCTGAAGGCGGCCGGAAACTTTCTGGCCCAGGTCGTGGCCGGACGTTCGGTGCATGCCACCTATCCGGCCATCGGCGGTTTTACCCACGTCCTTTCGGAGGGGGAGGTCGAGGAGGCGGTCGCCAAGCTGACTGCCGCCCGGCCGGCGGCGCTGCGCTGCATCCGGACGTTCGAGCGGCTGGACTGGAGCTTCGACCGCGACATGGACTATCAGGCCCTGGTTCCGGAAGGCAGCTACTGGTACCTGGATGGGGAGGTGGTCACGAGCGCCGGCGAGCGGTACGGCGAGAAGCGCTATCCGGAACTGCTGGAGCGGGTGGTCCTGCCATATTCGACGGCTTCGGCCTACACCCACAACGGCCGGCCGTTCATGGTCGGTGCCCTGGCCCGGCTGAACCTGGCCAAGGGCATGCTGCACCCCAAGACCAGGAAGTCGCTCGGCCGGACGCTGGACGTTTTTCCGTCGACCAACATCTACCGCAACAACCTGGCTCAGGCGATCGAGCTGCTGCACAGCATAGACCATTCGATCGAGCTGCTGCAGGGGCGTCAGTTCGCGGCGGAGGCGCCGGTCAAGGCTGAGCTGCGTGAGGGCGAGGGGATCGGCGTGGTCGAGGCGCCGCGCGGCACGCTCTACCACAAGATAGTCGTCGGCGAGGACGGGCTGGTGCGGCGGGGCGAGGTGATCGTGCCGACCGGGCAGAACCAGATCAACATCGAGCGCGACATCGCCGGAGTGGTGAACGGGCTGCTGCCGGACACCGACCGACCGACCATCGAGCACGAGATAGAGAAGCTCGTCCGGGCCTACGATCCCTGCATGAGCTGCGCCACCCACTTCCTGAAGTTCAACTGGAAAGAGGCCTAGGCATTCGCTGGGCAAGAAGGCCGTCGGTCAAACACCGGCGGCCTTTTGGTTTTTTTTGCCGTAGATGCGGCGACTCAGGCGGCGAGAGCGGTCGAGACAAACTCGACGGCTTCGTCTTCCGGCAGGCCTGGCGGTAGGCCGATGATTCGGATCTGTCCGATGCGGCCCAGCTTCTGGGACAGGCGCAGCTGCATGTAGGCGTCGAAGTCGTGGGCCGAGTCGCGCGGGGGAGGAACGAAGCCATCGATGGATTCGAAGACCGTTGGTTCAGTCAGGTTGATGACCGTATCGATAACCGTGACGTCCCCGGACAGGTCCCATTCCTCGTTCGGGTCCAGATGGAGGAAGTCAGGTTCGGTCAGCCGTTCGGTCAGTTGGGGCAGTATCCTGAGCGGAAGCGAGTCCGGGGCGTAGTCAGGATTGCCGAAAACCAGTATTTTCATATGCCTGCAGGATATCCGTGAACCGCCCTGTTGGGTAGTGGTCAGTCCGTCGGGTTCAGGTTATCTTAAAAAGGTTGTGGATAACTATGTTTTGGTTAGATGCCCGTCCAAACCATGTCGATTTTTTTCGCTAAACGAAGGGTGAAAATTCATGTGGATACGAGTCTTGCGCGATGCATTCGGATTGATATAATCGGCTCGCTAAATCATCCCTTTAAATAGGACGCTGCTGCATATGGAATGCATTTCCTGCGGCGCGGAGCTGGAGTCCGACCAGGACGAGCTCTGCCCTGACTGCGAGTCCGCCGGCATCGACGGCGACAGTGACTCGGAGGAGGACGAGGACGATGACATGGACGAAGAGGACGAGGAGTAGTTCCCGATCCTCGCAGGTCAAAAAGAGAGGCCTTCCCGGCCCCTCTTTTGCGTTTCTCAGATCGCGGCGGAAAGTCTCTCCGCCTCTTCCACCTGCCGCTCGAAGGTTTCGATTCCTTTGGTCCAAAAGTGCGGATCAGTCGGATCCTGGCCGAACGGCTTCAGCAGTTCGGTCAGCGGCTTGGTTCCGCCGGCCCGCAGCAGGTCCAGGTACAGCGGCTCGAAGCGGTCGCCCAGGTCGTCCTTCAGTCCGAATAGCGTTCTTGTCACCAGCTCGCCGACCGCATAGGCATAGACGTAGAACGGTCGGTGGAAGTGGCTGACGTATGACCATAGCCGTTCGGCGTTTTGGTAGGTGAAGACGTCTCCGTCCAAGCCGTACAGCTCCTGGGTGGTCTGGAGCCACAGCTGGTTCAGCTCGTCTGGCGTCAGTCGGCCCGGTGCGCCGTGCAGCCGCCGCTCGAAGTTGGAGAAGCCGACCTGTCGGACGACCGAGTTTATGAAGTCCTCGCACTTCTCCATGAGCAGGGCCAGGGCGGCGCGGTCCTCGCCGGCGGCGCGATGGCGGTCGAGTAGGAAGCGGAAGGTGACCATCTCGCCGAAGATGCTGGCCGTTTCGGCGTAGGCCATCGGCGCATGCTGCATCAGCGGGCCCTGTGCCTCGCCGGCCAGCAGTCCGTGCACGCCGTGCCCCAGCTCGTGCGCCAGGGTAGCCACGTCGCGCGGGGAGCCGAGGTAGTTGAGGAGGGTGAACGACGCCGGACGTCCGTCCGGCAGGCAGAGCGAGAGGTTGAACGCGCCGCCCTGCTTGCCGTGATGGTGGGGGGCGTCGACCCGTCCGCCGGACAGCTGGTTTCGGACCAGTCCGGCCAGGGTTGGGCTGAACGACGCATAGGCTTCCTCGACCATGCGCCGGGCGTCGGTGAACGGTATGAGCGCCTCGCTGCGGAAGGGGAGCGGTGCGCTGCGGTCGCTCCAGGCCAGGCGGTCGAGGCCGAGGAGTGTCGCCTTGAGCCGGTAGTATCTCTGCGCGGCTGGGGCGGCCCGCTCGGCGACGGCCTGATGTAGTGCCTCGACCGTCGCGTCGTCGAGCCGGTTCGAGAGGTTCCTGGCGGCCATCGGGCGGGAGTAGCTGCGCTCCGAATCCTCGAGCGCCTTGCTTCGGACCGTGTTCATCAGCGTCTCCGTCGAGTACTTCAGGAAGAATCCGCCCAGGGCCAGGTGTACTGCCTCCAGGAGCGAGGCCCGGACTGCGGCGTCTCGTTCTTCGGACAGTCGGTGCAGGGCGACGGTCAGGGTGATCTCCTCGTCCGGCAGCGTTACCCTCAGGTCCGCCTCGACCTCGTCGTAGAACAGCGACCAGGACGACGGGCCGAACGGCTCCCGCTTGGCCAGGGCGCGCTCGACCGGTTCCGACAGCATGTGGTCCCGGAACAGGCGGATCTTGTTCAGCCAGGGCAGGTGATGACGGACGCTATTTCCGGACGACTGGCGTTCGATGGCCGACTCCTCGAGGCCCGCTATTTCGACCTCGATGAAAGTGAGGTGCTCGCCGGAGATTCGGGCAATCTCCTCTTGGACGGCCGCCAGACGTTTCTTCACGGCTTGGTTGCCGGTGTCCTTGGTCAGCAACAGGCTCAGGAACACCAGCGGCAGGTCCAGCTTCGCGGTGACGGCGATGAGGTCGGCGATGGCCTGGTCCAGGTTGGTGTCCAACTTCCCGCGGTGCCGGGCGGACATGGCTTCCGCCAGCTTGCGGCCGGCGTCCAGGTCGGCGTCGATCTTGGGATCGTCCGGTCCCGCGTACAGGACGGACAGGTCCCAGACCGACTGGTCGGCTTGCAAGTTTTGGCCATGGGCGTCGGACTGGGTCGGGCTGTGCATGGAATTTTTCCTTATTTTCTGTAAGGTGTCGGGTGGCCAGGACGCCTTCGGGCCGGCCGGGACGGTGGTTCGGGGCGCGGAGGGCGGGACGGCTGTTCCGACTTGAGGCGCTGGATTTCCTGCTTGGTCAGCTCTCGCCAGGCTCCTGGACGGAGTCGGCCGAGGCTCAGCGTGTGCACCCGGATCCTCTTCAGCGTCCGGACGGTATGGCCGATGGCCTCGCACATGCGGCGGATCTGTCGGTTGCGTCCCTCGCGGATGACGATCGAGAACTGGTCGTCGGCCTGGCGGTGCACGTCGGCAGCCAGGGTCCGGCGGCCGTCGAGCTCGATGCCGGATGCCAGCCGGGACAGGTCAGCGTCCGTGATCGGTTCGGCCAGGCGGACCAGGTACTCCTTCTCGTGTCCGTAGCGGGGGTGGGTGAGCCGGTTGGTCAGCTCGCCGTCGTCGGTCAGGAGCAGCAGTCCGGACGACTCCACGTCCAGGCGGCCGACCGGAAAAAGACGCCGATCGGCGCCGACCAGGTCCAGGATATTGTCCTTGGCCTGGCGGTCGGAGGTGCAGATGACCCCGACCGGCTTGTTGACCATCAGGTACGTTCGACCGGCTGTTGGCAGTATCGATCGTCCGTCGACCTCAACCAGGTCGTCCGGACCGACGGCCTGCCCGACCGTGGCCGGCCGGCCGTTAATCTTGACTCGTCCGGCGGCGATCAGCTGGTCGGCCTGGCGCCGGGAGCAGTGCCCGCACGCCGAAAGGTATTTGTTCAGTCTGTCTCCCATGCCGGATATCGTACCGGGGGAGCGGTATCCGGTCAATCTGTTTTGGGGCGTTTCGGGTGTCTGGAATGAGGTTTGGGCGAACATAAATTTTGGCTAAGATTAGCCAATAGGTCGCCTGTCAATCTTGACAAGATCAGTTTTTTGTGCCATACTGTTCAGTTGGCTGGTCCGAAGGGATCGGCCTTTTGAATAGAGTCCGTCTCGAAGAGGTCTGCCGGAGAGGGCTCAAAACCGTGAAAACAATGAAAAATGATCCAAAACCTATCAGCATTATCCTCGCTTTGGCCTGTCTGGTCGTCGCTGTTTCCGTTGACCGGGCGATCGGTTCGTGGAATGGGGGTGCTCTGTCGGGGGTTCATTACGTCAGCGCTGCCGGCCCGTCCATAGAACTGGACGATCTCCAGCCCACGGTTGAGATTCCGGTAACCAAGGTGTTCGACACCGTTCAGGGCGTCCTGCTCGACGTCTGCGAGACCCGCGGCTACGGCGAGGACTGCGCCCGGACCATGCTGGGCATGCTGTGGAAGGAGTCGTTGAACGATTCCGGCGCCATCGGCGACGGCGGTCGGGCCCGCGGCTACTTCCAGATCCACTACCGGATGCACGGCATCCCGGTCTCCTGTGCGGAGGACCTGCGCTGTTCCGCCAACTGGACCCTGAGCTACCTCGAGCAGAACGGCTATCCGCGCTACGCGGAGTACGCCGTGCAGTGCCACAACGGCTGCAACGCCGGCAACGGCTATGCCGCCTCGGCCCTGCGCTGGGGTGACCGCAAGTGGGCCACTCCGCTGTTCCTGGACCAGCCCGAGTCCATGATCGCCCTTCGGTAGTAAGCAAAAAAGAAGAAGGTCCGCCATCAAGGCGGATCTTCTTTTTGTTGGGCGGACTTCAGGACGAGCGCATTGCATCCGGCTTCCGCCGCTCCTAGCTCATTGTGTCATTCCCGCAGAGGCGGGAATCCACGATCGATCGCCGTGGATCCCGGATCTACTGCCTTACGGCAGTCGTCCGGGATGACAGCATGGGGAAGGGCGCGGCGGCCCGGGATGACAGCGAGGAAAAAGAAATCCCGTTAGGGGTAGGTCCGGACGGGGTAGTCAGCATAAACGAAAGCCCGCCTTCTTCGGCGGGCTTTTGGTTTCTCTGAGGTGTGGGGAGTTCTACAGCCCGACTGCCGCGGCAGTGACCGTCTCGTCTTCCGGGACCAGCAGCAGGGCGTCGCCGACCGGGTGGAGCAGCATCACCCGCGGGCCGCAGGTGACGACCGAGGTCCAGCGGTAGCCGTAACCGAGGAACACGTCTTCGGTCGGAATCGGCCGCAGCCGTCCGTCCTCGACCACGTAGACCGTCGGATCGTCGGCAGTCTTGAGCAGCGTGCCGTCGGGCATGGTGATCGGCTCGCCGATAACGTAAGTCTCGAGCTGCTCCGGGGTCGCCGGAAGCATCGGCTGTCCGGCGAACCTGACGTCGAGGATGGACCGGTCCCAGATCGGATGACGGACGCCGGACTTGACCCAGAACACGCCGCCGGTCGCCGAGTCCTGGACCAGCTGGCCGGTCGGGTAGGCCTCGTCGATCGTGATCGGCTCTCCCGGCAGGAAGTCCTCCAGGTCCGTGAGCAGCACGTCCTCGATCTCCTCCGGGTTGAAGCCGATCTGGCGGAACGTCTCCGGCGAGTCGATCGGCCGCCGCTCGTCGCCGGACAGCAGGTAGACCGTGCCGTTCTCGTCGCGAACCAGGGCCAGGTCGGCGAAGGCGATCGGCTGGCCGGGGTTGGCCTCGCTGATCGTCCTGAACTCGGTGTCGCCCAGCTCGACCGGCGTCAGGTAGCGGAAGCGGGTCTCGATCACCGAGCGGTTGGTGATCGGGCGGAACTGTCCGGCCTGGACCAGCGCGTAGTCACCGGTCTCGACGTTCGTGAGCAGGGTGCCGTCCGGGAACTTGATGTCGGCCGCCCCCTCGCCGAACCAGCGCTGCCAGATGTTCCAGAGCAGCCGGTTGCCGTGCAGGTGCGGCGTGTAGCTGTAGAGTCCGGCCGTGGCCAGGTTGGCCGGCGTCACCGGCGAGCCGCTGATGGCGTAGGTGATGCCGGGCTGCTTCAGGTAGGTCAGCTGCGGCGCGTTGTCCATGTACCAGTCCATCCAGCCCGCGCCGGCGTCGATCTGGTTGCTGAAGCCCTGATACTTCTGGGCCAGCTCGCTGGTCCGGTAGCAGCCGTCGCACAGCGCGTAGCCGGCCGCCCAGTCGAGCTGCCTTTGGGTCGGGCTGGCCGACTCGACCACGCTCGACTCCTTCTGCAGCAGGGTCAGGACGTACTTGGGGTTGATGCCGTAGCGCTTGGCCGCGTCGTCGACCAGCTGGGCCGTACCCTTGACCATGCCGTCGATCGGGTCGAGGGCAAATTGGTTGTTGAGCGAGCCTCGTTCGTTCAGGAACTGGTAGACGTCCATGAAGGACATGGCGTTGGCGTCGCGCATCTCCGCGTCGGAGATGATGTAGTTCGGGTTGAAGCTCGCGCCGACGGCCGGGTTCAGGCTGGGGATTAGCACGGCCGCGATGGTGAGCGCGAAAACGAGCGCTTTGTTGGTTTGGCTTGGGTTGTCATGCATACTGGGACATTATATCCCCTGATGGCCCCGGAGCGGAACCTCGGACGGATGGCCTTGTGGAACTCTGGGGCCGTTCTGTTTGGCCGCAGTGCGGCGTGGTAAGCTTTCGTCAGTTTGGAATTAAGCTCTGGCGGCGCGGCGGCTGCGGCGGCCGGCCCCATCGAACGGCCTATGTTCAGGTGGACTGCGCGAAGACAAGTCGAGGGAATCACCGGATTCATCCGGGAGCTGGTGTTCGGCCTGGAGGACGGTATCGTCTCGACCGGCGGAGCGGTGATCGGCATCGCCGCCGGAACCGGCGACTGGCAGGTGGTGATCCTGTCCGGCCTGGTGATCGTTATCGTCGAGGCCCTGTCCATGGCCGCCGGGACGTACCTGTCCGGAAAGTCCACCCGGCAGCTGGCCGAGGGGCGCGTCGGTCTGAAGCGGGAGGCCATCGAGCGCGATCCGGAAGGGGAGCGGCGGAAGCTCGCGGCCGAGTACCGGCGGCGGGGCTTCGGCGAGGCCGAGGCCGAGGTGCTGGTCGGGCACATGACCCGCAGCCGCGAGGTGTGGCTGGAGGAGATGGCGTGCAAGGAGCTCGGTCTCAGCCTGGGCGATCTCGGCGGTGGGAGCGGCAATGCCGGAGTGATGTGGGTCTCGTACATGGTCGGCGGGACGGTGCCGATCGTTCCGTTCCTACTGCTGCCGGTCGGGGCGGCCAGCGCCGTCGCCTTCGGGCTGAGCCTGGTCGGGCTGTTCGCCATCGGCTGGTGGAAGGCCCGGGTGACCGGCACGTCAGCCTGGCGAGGTGGAGCCGAGATGATGCTTGTGGCTGCAGCAGCAGGTGTGGTCGGGTTTATTGTCGGTCGGTTGATCGGAGCATTGACCGGGATTGATTTGACCGTCTAACATGAATTATCGTCTTTCGTCGTCTTCGCTGAATCTTTACATCAACTGTCCGCGCTGTTTTTGGCTGCAGTTGAACGCCGGTGTCCATCGTCCACGCTCGATCTTTCCTTCTTTGCCCGGCGGCATGGACTTGGTGATCAAGGATTATTTTGATCGCTACCGTAGTCAGGGGGAGCTGCCACCAGAGATTGATGGCCAAGTACCTGGTCGGCTGGTACCGGAACAGGAGTTAATGAATCGTTGGCGGAATTGGAAGACCGGACTTAGTTTGGATTTGCCGGAAGTCAATGTAACTCTTTTTGGAGCGCTTGATGATTGTCTGGTCGACAACGGAAGGTATCTCCCACTCGACTACAAGACTCGTGGTTCAGAACCCAAGCCTGGGAACGGCATGGAACCGTATTACCGTAACCAGCTGGATTGTTACGCACTGTTGTTAGATGGCAACGGTTTTTCGGCCGGGGAGCGTGGTTATCTGGTTTACTACTATCCACGGGAAGTGTTTGGTGGGGGGACGGTTAAATTTGGTGTGAAGACAGTTGAGTTGAAGGTCAACCTGTCGCGAGCACGTCGGACCTTGAAGCAAGCCGGGGAATGTTTAAACGGACCAGAACCAGAGGCCCATACCCGCTGCGAGTACTGTTCGTGGCAGGATCGGCTGGCGGCGGAATTTGATTAAGGTCGGGAGGGGTTGATTTTTTTTGGTGACTATGATAAACAGTTCGGTCCAGAACTTGGTTGGCCTTAGGAAGAGGTATCGGAAAATGAGCATGGACGAGATACGAAGGCTTGCTGGTCATCCCATGTGGAATGACGGAGAGCAGGTCCGGACTGAACTTTTCTTTCCGTTGCCGACGACACCATGGGCCGCCGGTCAGTGGACGTTGCGTGGCTGGAGGCAAGTGGCAGAGCACCACGTCGTGGACGGTGTCGTCGCTCCGCATTCTTTGACCGAAGGCGTTCCGAAGGGTGAGCTGTACCGACTGGGCCGGTTCTGGTGCGCCAGCAGTCCGGAATCGCATGTCGGCCCGTTCCTTAATGCCATCGACTTTTTGGTTCCCGACGGCACGCCGGTCCTGGCAGCTGCCGATGGCGTGATCGTAGAGATAATCGACCATCATGCGGATTGGGGCGAGTCAGAGGAGTTTCGTGATCAGCTGAATTACGTGACGATACTTCATGACTCGGGTGAGATGACCCAGTACTGCCATCTAGCTCCTGGATCGGTCAGGTCGTTGGGCCTTCGGGTGGGGAGCCGGGTCAAATGTGGAGAGCGCATCGCAACGGTCGGCAAAACTGGCTGGACGGATCGCGACCATCTGCATTTCTTGGTTTTTCGGCTGGACGACCATCCGGACAACCCGTTCGGCTTTAAGAGTCTGAGGGTCGAGTTCCGGCGGCGGTATTGAATGTAAGACAATCTAACACCGCCGAAAGGCGGTGTTTTGTCGGCCTTAACTTTATTTCACGACACTTGGAGAAAGAAACAAGACAAGAGACTTGACAAGTTTCCAATATTGTGGAAACCTGTCCGTACGGAAGGATGTCTTGCCGAGGTGTTGTGGCAGGCATGTCACCGGGTGGTGAAGGTCCGGGTTCGAATCCCGGAGGTTGGACATCCTTTCTTTCTTAGGTCCTCAGTGTTTTCACTGAGGACCTTTCTTTTTGTCGAAACAGGGAGGATCTTGACGTGCCGGCCAAAAAGGAGTTAAATCCTAGCATCTAACTGTGATTTAAGCTGATGCGACAGTTCTTGCGGGTCCCGCAGCGGGTCCACAATGCGGTAATCCTGATGGCCGACCTGGCCGAGTATGGGTCGGTCGATTTGGTTTCCCTGAACGAGGTGGCCGAGCGGAACGGCCTGTCGCGTGGTTTTCTGGAGGAGGTCGTGGTGCCTCTGCGGGAGGCCGGGTTGGTCGAGGCCAAGCGAGGAGTCGGGGGTGGATATAAGTTGGCTCGGGCGCCGGGCGAGATTTCGGTGGCCGATATCGTGACCGCAATCGAAGGTCCGGTAGCTTTCGTCGACTGCCTGGGGGCGGTTCAGTGTCCGGCGGCCGGCAGCTGTTCCTCAAAGCGGGTTTGGGCCGGCGTTCAGCAGCGGGTCGAGGAGTCGCTGGCCGGCATGTCGTTGGCCGAGGTGATCGGCCAGAAGAAGTAACATGGCGCAGGCGAAACAAAAAAAGCAGAACGAGTTGGATCAGGCGTCGGCGGTGCCGGAGCGGTTTAAAGCCGCACCTGGACTGACTCGAGAACTGGTTGAAGAGATTTCGCGCCAGAAGAATGAACCGGACTGGATGCTCGCGCTGCGGCTGCGCGGGCTGGGGCTGTGGCAGGAGAAGCCGCTGCCGTCCTGGGGGCCGTCGCTCGATGGGCTCGACCTGGACCACCTGTCGTATTTCGTCCGGCCCGAGGCCGACGAGTCACGCTCGTGGGAGGACGTGCCGCCGGAGATTCGGCGCACCTTTGATTATTTGGGTTTGCCGCAGGCCGAGCAGGAAGCACTGTCCGGCGTGGGTGCGCAGTTCGACTCGGACGTCGTCTACCATAATCTAAAAGAGGAATGGTCACGGTTGGGCGTCATCTTCGAGAACATGGACGAGGCCGTGCGCGAGTACCCGGAGCTGGTGCGGGAGCGGTTCATGAGCCGCTGTGTGCCGGTCGGCGAGCACAAGTTCACCACGCTGCACGCCGCGGTCTGGAGCGGCGGAACGTTCATCTACGTGCCGCCGGGGGTCAAGGTGACCGTGCCGATGCAGGCCTACTTCCGAATGAACGCCGAACGCGGCGGCCAGTTCGAGCACACGCTGATCATCGCCGACGAGGGCAGCGAGATCGAGTACATCGAGGGCTGTTCCGCGCCGCGCTACCAGACCAGCTCGCTGCACGCCGGCTGTGTCGAGATCTTTGTCGGTCGGAACGCCACCGTGCGCTACTCGTCGATCGAGAACTGGAGCCGCAACGTCTACAACCTGAACACCAAGCGGGCCATGGTCGAGGAGGGCGGCACGATCGAGTGGCTGTCCGGCAATCTTGGCAGCTGCACGACCATGCTCTATCCGTGCAGCGTCCTCTTGGGCCGTGGAGCCCGGTCGGACGCGCTCGGTGTGGCCATGGCCGGATCGGGACAGCATCAGGACACCGGATTCAAGGCGATTCACCTGGGACCGGACACCACCTCGAGCATCCGCACCAAGAGCATCAGCAAGGACGGTGGTGTGGCCGCCTACCGCGGGCTGGTGCAGGTCGGGCCGGAAGCCGAGAGGGCGCGGTCGTCGGTCAACTGCGACGCCCTGATCATGGGCGCCGGTTCGCGCTCCGACACCTGGCCGACGATGCGCACCGCCCGAGGCGACGCCGAACTGTCGCACGAGGCGCGGGTGGGCAAGGTCGGCACGGACGAGGTGTTCTACCTGATGAGCCGCGGGCTGAGCGAGGACGAGGCGATCAAGACCATCGTCGGCGGGTTCGTCGATCCGGTCGTGCGGCGGCTGCCGCTCGAGTACGCGGTCGAACTGAACCGGCTGGTCGAGATGGAGATGGAAGGTTCGGTCGGCTAGTTTCCATATGAATAAGAAGCCAGACATTTCGTTGGGCTGCGGCGGACGTGACTGCGCGTCCTGCCGACAGGGCGACCGGACCGATGAACGGGTTCGTATATTTTCGTTTACCTCGAAGAATGATCTGCCGACGTTACTGGACGCGCTGAAGGCTGAAGATGAACTGAACGGGACGGTCGTGGTCATCCCGGCCCACGTGCGGGTAGAGGAGCCGCTGAGCCTGCCGGCTTGTGCTGTGCCGGATGGGACAGTCGTAGTCGTTCTGGAAGAAGGATCGTCCTTGACCCTGCTCGACACGGTGCGCTGCGGCTGCGGAACCGGTCCGCAGGGACAGCGGCTGGTGGTGGCGGTCGGCGAGGGAGCCGAACTGCGCCTGGCGGAGTTGCGTTGCCTGGCTCCTGGACAGTCGTTCGTCGGCGAGGTCAGGGCTGACGTGGCGGCGGCCGGCCGGTTGGAACTGTTTTCGGCACTGCTCGGCGGCGGCCGGGTGGATTCGAGGAACGAAATCAGCCTGTCCGGACTCGGCGCGCGGGTCGAGCGAATCGGACTGTCCTTCGCGAGCGGCGACGGCCGACTGGAGGTGCACGACACGGTCCGCCATTTTTCCGACCGGACATCCTCCTATATTATGACCAGGGGCGTTTTGGCCGGGACGGCCGCCGCCAACCGGCAGCTGCTGACCGAGATCGGTTCGACGACCGTCGGCTGCGACGGACGGCAGGACTGCCGGGAGCTTCCGCTCACGCCCGAGGCCCGGGCGGAGATTCGGCCGTCGCTCGAGATCGGGGCCGAGGACGTGACCTGCTCGCACGGCGCTTCGGTCAGTCCGCCGGACCGGACGGCCGTCTTCTACCTGACTGCCCGTGGGCTGGATCCGGCGGTCGCCCGTCAGCAGCTCGCCCTGGGATTCTTCCGTCCGGCGCTGGAGCGGCTCTGGGACGAGCCGACCCGGGCGGCGGTGCGCCAGATGATCCTCTCCCGGCTAGACTGCCGGACCGAAACCGAAATCAACTAGACTATGAGCCACCAGACAGACATTACAGACGGACTGCAGCGGGACCAGTTCCCGATGCTGCGGGAGCGAACTGCCGACGAGCGCGATGGTCGGCCTTTTCATTACCTGGATTCCGCGGCCTCGTCGCTCACGCCCGAGCCGGTGCTGCGGGCCATGGACGACTACTACCGCAACTACCGCTGTAACGTCCATCGCGGCATGTATGAGGAGAGCGCCCGGGCCACGGCCGCCTATGAGGAGGCGCGGGGCAAGGTGGCGGGACTGCTGAACGCCGACCCGCGGGAGATCGTCTTCACCCGGGGCGCGACCGAGTCCCTGAACCTGATCGTCTACGGCCTGGCGCCGCAGCTCAAGGCGGGCGACGAGGTGGTGCTGTCGATCATGGAGCACCACGCCAACTTGGTCACCTGGCAGCAGCTGGCCAAGCGCTACGGCTTCACCGTGCGCTTCATCGGACTGCGCGACGACTTTTCGTTGGACCTGGACGAGGCTCGGCGGCTGATCGGCCCGCAGACCAAGGTCGTTTCGGTCATGCACGTCTCGAACGCGCTCGGTACAGTGCTGCCGTTGGTCGAATTGCGTGATTTGGCCCGGGAAGTCGGCGCATGTTTCGTCGTGGATGCGGCCCAGACCGCTGGCCATCGGCCGCTCGACGTGCATGAATTGGATTGCGACTTTTTGGCCTTTTCCGGCCACAAGATGTACGGCCCGACCGGCAGCGGCGTCTTGTACGGTAAGCGCGAGCTGCTGGAGAAGATGCCGCCGCACTTCTACGGCGGCGACATGATTTTGGAGGTGAGCGAGACCGACTCGACCTGGAACGAGGTGCCGTACCGGTTCGAGGCCGGCACGCCGAACATCGCCGAGGCGATCGGTCTGGGTGCGGCGGTCGATTTCGTCACGTCGGTCGGCGTGGAGAACATCGCTCGGCACGAGACCACACTGGCCCAGGAAGCGGTGCGACGTTTGAAGCAGATTCCCGGGCTGAAGATCTACGGACCGGATGAGGAGTCGGAGCGCGGCGGCGTGGTGTCGTTCGTGGTCGAGGGAATCCATCCGCACGACCTGACCGACCTGCTGGGCGGCGAGGGGGTCTGCACCCGCGGCGGCCACCATTGCGCCATGCCGCTCATGCGGCGGCTGGGTCTGAC
>JBDRRB010000039.1:0-3195 GCA_043825985.1 bacterium
AGGTTCCAGATTGGATGAAGTGTGCCCGCCTGGAACGAATCGTGCAGCGAGGCGTACTTATGGGTACGTCGAGCAAACGATTCGTGAAGGCGGGTACAATTCGCCAACCTGGAACCTGCCCCTATTTTATCGAGTGGTGAACGGCAGAAGGGCCATAATCCTCGCCCTCTTGATCGAATTCGACAGCTTGCGCTGGTGCAGGGCGCAGACCCCGCTCCGCCGGCGCGGCACGATCTTCCCAAAGGACGAGATGTACCGGCGCAGCGTCCCCAGGTCCTTGTAGTCGATGGCCTTCGAACCGTTGATGCAGAACCAGCAGTGCCGCTGCCGCTTGATGACGTCGTCGTTCTTGTTTCTCCGCATAGCTTAGAATGGTATGTCCTCGACGCGAATCTCCTCCTCGCCGCCGCTCGAGGCGGCTGCCGGCTGGACCGAGGCGGCCTGCGTGGCCATGGCCGGAGCCGGACCAGCACCGGCACGATCGAGCATGATCATGTTCTCGGTGACGATCTCGGTCCGGTTGCGCTTGGTTCCGTCCTGGCTCTCCCACTCCCTCGTCTGCAGGCGCCCCTCGATGTAGACCTTGCGCCCCTTGCCCAGGTACTGACCGCAGATTTCGGCCAGCTTGCCCCAGGCGACGACGTTGTGGAACTCCGCCTTCTCCTGCCGCTGTCCGGACGCGTCGGTCCAGGTGTGGTTGGTTGCGACCCCGAAGGTGGCCACGTTCTGGCCGTTCGGCGTGGTGCGCAGCTCAGGGTCACGGGTCAGGTTGCCGATGATCATGGCGCGGTTGAGATTCATACGTCTTGCGTTAGATAAATGTCTATCCCGCCGCTGTCTGCACCATGGCGGACGCGGATCGGGCTAATGTCCGGCAGTTCCTAGAGAACTTCCTCGGTCAGAATCTCGTCTAGCTTCTTGTCGAGCTCCTGCATGTTCACGCTCTCCGGCTTGGCGACCGGCTTCGGCGCGGCCGGACGCTCGTCGCGCGTCTCGCGGGACCGCTCCCGAACCTCCTCGGAGGACCGGTCCTCGATCTCGATCAGCTGCGGCATCTGGGTGATGTGCGGGTCGCGCTCCACGATGATGTGGCGCAGGGCGTCCCCGGACAGCCGGATGGTCATGTCCATCTTGGCGATGCTGGCTGGCTCGCTCTCGAAATAGGTCAGGACATAGGTCCCGTTCCGCTGGTCCTCGATCGGGTAGGCCAGACGCCTCTTGCCCAGGTTATGGGTGTCGGACAGCTTGGCCCCGACCTCCTCCAGGGTCGTGTTGACCTTCTTTATGATACCCTCCACCTCCGAGTCCGTATACTTGGAGGGGATGATGAACATCATCTCGTACTTCTTCATGTGCAGTCCCGTCTCGCGGTATTACCGCGGACCCCGCTTGGCGAGGCCGTGGAAGAGGGGCTTAATGATCGCCTTAAGTGGCGTTATCGGGCCAACGTTAGCACGGGATAACCAAAGATGCAAGGCCTAGAGGCCTGGCCGGAAAAAGGATTTAAGGCCAAAAATGGGGTCTGATGGCCGCACCGGACACGGTTTGCCGCGCGGCGGTTTCATGCCATACTGACGGCTGAACCTACACTTATGAGCTATTTTTTCGTTTTAGGGTCAAATCTGGCCCTCTCGATGGAGGAAATAAGGTCAGTTCTGCCCCCGACGGGATGGCGCCGACTTTGGCTTCGCGGACAGGTGCTGGCGGTCGAGACGTACGACGAGCTGGATCCGGAGGGTCTGATGTCCCGGCTCGGCGGCACGATCAAGGTTGGCCGAATCGTGGACCAGGAGGCGAATCTCGATTCGGAGATGCTGTCCGTTCGCCTGGCCGAACTGGCCGGCGAGAGGGCGGACGGCGGACGACTTACTTTCGGCTACAGCATCTACGCCGCCCATGACGGAAAGGCTGCAGCGGCGACCGGCCGGCTGCGACGCTGCGGCATGGAGATCAAACGACGGCTGAAGGAGAACGAACTGACCTCCCGCTGGGTCCGCCCGACTACCGGACCGGCGCTGACCTCGGTGTCCGTGGCCAAGAACGGGCTGCTCTCCCCCGGCGGCGCGGAGTTCGTGATCGCCGTGGACGACGGCGGCAAAAGGTGCTCGATCGGGCTGACGGCGGCGGTCCAGCCGTTCGAGGAATTCTCCGAGCTCGACTACGGACGACCGGAACGGGATGCCCGTCGCGGCATGCTGCCGCCAAAGCTGGCCCGGATCATGCTCAACCTGGCTCGGGTCAGTCCGGATTCGACGGTCTGGGATCCTTTCTGCGGATCCGGCACGGTAATCTCCGAGGCCCTGCTCCTGGGAGTCGAGCACATGTTCGGAAGCGATGTCGACCGTCAGGCGGTAAAGGACGCGCAGGCCAACGTCGACTGGCTCAAGGACCGACGCCGGACCTCGACGGCACTGCCCGAACCGAAAATGTTCGTCTCCGACGCGGCGGCCGCATCAAAGGAAGTGAAGGCCGGCTCGATCTCCGCGATCGTCACCGAACCGTACCTCGGCCGGCCGCGGAACGGACGCGAAGATCGGCAGGAACTGAACCGCCGCCTCAACGAGCTAACCGGAATGTACGCCCGGGCGCTGACGGCCTGGCTCGGATCGCTGACCGCTGACGCCACGCTGGTCCTGGCCCTGCCGGTCTATGTCGACTCGCGCGGCAACCTGATGGGGGTGGAACTCGGACTGATGACCCGGGACGGCTACGAGCTGGACCTGCCCCCGGCCGCGGACGGTAAGCTGACGGACGGGCAGCGCGGACCGAACGGCGGGCTGATGTACGGCCGCCCGGGCCAGTTCGTCTGGCGGGAAATCGTGCGGCTGCGGCCGAAAGGCTGACTGACATAACGATATCGGTGCCCAAGGACATTCTTGATGTCTTGCGGCAGCACCGAGAACGATACCCGGGCAGTCCGGCAGCTAATGACGAAATAAAAACGTCGACCAGCAAAATTGGCCGACGTTTCTTTTTCCGCTCGTCACTCCGTCTGTTCGATGACGACGAACGATCGCCACCCACTACTCCCGCGCGGCCGGATAGTCGATTATCTGCACCGAAGCGTCATCGTAGCCCTTCGCGTCCAGTGCAAACTTTTCTTTCTCCAACCTAAGAATCGAACGCTCGCATTTTGTCAGATCTGTCCTGTTCTGCTCCAATTCGTCCTCATCGGACTCATTTTCGTCGAAATCT
>JBDRRB010000040.1:0-5425 GCA_043825985.1 bacterium
CTCGATCAGCTTGATCACGATGCCCCTGACCATAGCCACCTGAGCGATTTTCCAAAGGCCCCGTTAGGGAAGGTTGCCTTTCAGGTTGCGTCCCTTGATTTCCAGGCCGTGGATCAGCTCGAGTCCGTTCGCGCCCTGCCAGAGCAAAGCCTGCCCGCAAAAGATAAAATCCGGCACGTAGATGTTGGGCGGTTTCTGGCCGTCGTCACGCGGCCAGCTGATCGAGACGTCGGGAACAAACGATATGCCCTGCCTGGTCAGGGCCTGGGCCACGGCCAGCTCGCCTGGAGTGGCGTAGTTGATTCCCTCGATGTGAAACACCCGACGGCAATCGCCGACGACCCTGACGGAAACCAGTTTCACGTCGGACCAGTCCGGATCCCTCTTTGGGTCGGTCAAAACGTCCTCCCTTCCCTTTCTCCGACTTAAGGCCAAATTGCCACTTCAGTCCTGACCGGTCAACCGGGCAAGAAAAAGCCGGCCCCCGAGGGACCGGCAAAACCGAAGAAAAGAACAAAGAGAGCAGGATTCAGGCAGCGCCCAGGCCGAGCCCCTGGTCATCCGCCAGACGCCGGAAAGTTGCCGAAGTCGCGTACAGCTCCTCGAACGATCCGGCTACGGTCTCGACCTGCGATTCCCCTTCTCCGACTTCCTCGATCGGTCGCAGCACGACGAAACGGTCGCACAGTTTGCGCACGGTCGACAGCCGGTGGGTGACGATCAGGGCCGAAACGTCCGGTCCGAGCAGTTCGGCCAGCCCACGCTGGACCGCCAGTTCCGTCGTCGAGTCGAGCGATGAGGTGGCCTCGTCGATGACCATGAACCGCGGCCGCTTGAGCACCGCCGCCCCGATCATCAGACGCTGGGCCTGTCCGCCGGACAGCTTGATGCCGTGCCGACCGACGACCGTCTCCAGGCCGTCGGAGAGGCGCTCGCCGAAGTCGATCTTCAGCAGCCGCATCACCCGCCACAGTTCCTCGTCGCTCACCTTGGACCGTTCGGCCTCCGGCAGGCCGTAGAGCAGGTTGTAGCGGATGGTCCCGTCGAGCACCTGGGCCTGCTGCGGAATGTAGCCGATCAGGCGTCGCCAGGAGTTGAGCTTCACCTGACGCAGGTCATGTCCGCCGACAAACACCGTTCCCTCACCGGGATCCATGTAGCGCATGACCAGGCGCATGATCGTGGTCTTTCCCGCACCGGAGTCGCCGAGCAGGGCCACCTTCTCCCCCGGACCAATCGACAGGCCAACGTCGCGCAGCACGTCCATGACCCGCCGGGAGCCGTTGGTGCCGTCGACGTAGCCGTGCGTCACGCCACGCAGCTCCACGTCGACCGGTTCATCAGGGAGTTCAACCGCGTCTTCGGCATCGGTCACGTCCGGCGGCGCGGTGAGGGCCTGACGCAGCGACATCACCGACGGCAGGTTCCAGTTCAGCTGCAGCTCCAGGTCGCCGACCTGCCAGATCTTGTCCACGACGTGCTTCAGCCAGATGATCAGCGGCACGAGCGTCCCGATCGTCCAGTCGCCGGACCAGATCCGCCAGGCGGCATAGGAGATGGTCGCGGCCAGGGCCAGGATGTTGACCAGGCCTCGCCACCCGACCATGTTGATGAACCACAGCCAGAACCCGCGGTCCCGGTCGATCCAGGTCCGAAACTCAGACGAGAGATGCCTGACTTCCTCCTCTCCCTTGCCGTTGCTCAGGACCCTCTCGATGCTGTTCCAGCGTTCGACCAGGTAGCGGATGATCCGCCGGTGCTCGGCGTCGATTGCGGTGCACCGGACCACCACCTGACGGTTCAGCAGCAGCGACGAGACGACATGCAGGATCAGCAGAGGCAGCAGGACGCTGCCCAGCAGCGGGAAGTTCAAGAACAGGAAGACGAAGGCCAGCACGACTTCCATCAGGTTGGTCGACAGGCGGAACATGACGTTGTCGATGATCAGGAAGGCCCGGTTCCGTCCTTTTTCCACGTTGGCCGCCGACAGCTCATCCGAGTCGCTCAGGTGCTGCCGCATGGATTTCTCGAAGAACAGCTCCGACGTCCGGACGTCCAGATAGCACTGGATCAGACCGATCGCCCATTCCCGGCTGCGCTGGTACCAGACGTAGAAGGCGTGCGCCACCAGCAGGAACGACAGGTAAGCAACGAGCGACCAGACCAGTCCGGCGCCGTCGCGCCGGGTCAGGGCGTCGACCGCCCACTTCAGGCCCAGCGGCTCGAACATGACCGCCACCGAGGCCAACGACAGGGCCAGCACTCCGCGCCAGACCCACTTCCTGGCCTCGGGAGTCACAAACTCGTCCCAGACCCAGCGGTAAGTGCGCAGAGCCTGCCCAGTCTCCTGCAGGTACTCACTCAGATTGCCGGCCAGTTTTCGCTCGGCATCGATGTCTCGCGGCATGATTTCCTCCTTGTCCGCTTTTTCCTAAAAAAGAACAGAGTTTTTCGGGCTCATGCCCAAGGCTTGTGAGCTCCGGATGGGTCGTAGTGTGTCTGGCTGGACTGAGTGACGTAGTGAGGCGTACTGAAGACGTACGCTGAGCGAGGAACGAGGGAAGCCAGATGCAATACGCCCAGACCGGAGTTCACACGAACAAAAGTCCCGTCCGTTTCCGGGCGGGACCTGGTCAGCTGACACGCGCAGTATCAGCTAAAATCAACCAAATCTCGGCCGGGAACTCCCCGCGCACGCAGAACGGCGGAAGCGTCGCCGTCAAGAGCCTTTCCGTTGCCGCGGACAGCCCTAACAGGACCATCGGTGAGGTCCAGTATGCCCTTCGGCATCAGGTAGGTTTTGTCCTGAATTGGCTTCATGTTCGCGGTAAGTTCATGACTTAATGTGGTTCCGACCAAATTTTGGAACTCGGTTGAGATTAGCATCGACTGCCTCCCCTGTCAAGTCTGCCGACAAAAAACAAAAAAGACCGACAAGCGCCGGTCAGCTCCGAACCGCGAACTCTATCCGAGGGCTAAGGGACAGTGCCTAGACTGTTCCCATGACTCGACCTCCTCGTCAGAGACGACGATAAACACGATTCCATACTGTTCGTAGAGCAGGATCATCTTCTTGAACATCCTAGCTACCGGCAGTCGATGGAACCTGTTTCTCCTTGGTGGACGAGCCTTGACCTCGAAGCCGTGGATCATCACCTCACCACTGTCGTTATCCCTGAACAAGTAACGCCTTCGTCCCAGGATAAAGAAAAAGCCCCCGTGTCAGGGAGGGCGGTCGAGTTTGACGTTAGATGGGGGCCGGTCAGATCATCACGACCGGCCGGCCGACGAAGGCGAAGCCGTAGTCGGTCCTGTTATGGGGCCAGTATTTTGTTATTCTGTGCGGTTCATCGATGCCCACACTGTCTCGTCGCTCATACTGAAACAGGCAGAGACGATCCGGATTGGAATCGGCATCACGGTGCATGACCACAACTCTAGCGAGGCCAAGCTGCTTGAGCCGCTCGCTGTCCAGCACCAGCCGAATCAGGCCGGCCAGGCTCATATCGGGGCTGCGGAACCCCATGCTCTGGGCCTTCCTCCATAAATCAGCAGAGGTCCGTTTCCACTTGGAAATGGAATAGAACGACAGGATCTTTACTCCAATAATCCCCTGACTGCTGGACACAAACTCAGCCGACCGAAACTTTTGCCGGGCAATGTTGCCGACATGTATACCCCTGGACAAAAGGAGCCGCAGCCAGCCCTCTCCGTCCAGCTCCGGACAGGCCACGGAGAAAGTGATCAGTCCGGACTCATCATTTTTGACCAGACTGCCGTCGATCAGGACCGGACCGTCCTGAGCCGACGGAATGGCCAAAGACTCGTCTTCCAGCTGCCAAAACCTAGCCGAATAGGCCCGCATGCCCTCTCTTCGCAAATGTACTCCGTCCAGCACGACGACGGATCCGAAGTCAGGAATTTCCGCCTCGCTCCATCTACCTCTTCGGTTCAGGCGGAAAGAAACGACCTGTCCAGTATCCACGGTCCTAGCGATCGCCGTGACGGGCAGATAGTGCCGCCCATCCCATAGAATCTGCTCTACGACGGCCAGAACTCCATTGGCTGTCTCCATTTTTGTCTCCTTCTTGTCAAAGAAACCAACCTCAAGTCATCACATTCCGTCTCTTCTGTCAACCCTCAAAACAAGCCAAAAGCCGTCCTGCTTATGCGGGACGGCTTCCTTTACGTCGAGCTAGGAGTCCGGGAAGTCAGATGCGATGCGCCCGACCCGTGGCTCGCACGGATCTTACTCGGAGATCGGTCGTCTCTTGAGATCCCGATACTTGCGGACGACCCGCTCCCGGGCCAGCTCGCGCTCGAGGGCGGCCATGGCGGCGGCACCCGAGACGTCGTCCAGGTCGCGCTTCTCCTCCAGCACCTGGCGGGCGCGCTTCCGGGCCTCCTCGACCTTGGCCAGGTCAAGTTCCTCGGCCCGGTCGGCGGAGTCTGCCAGCACCAGGACCTGCCCGCCGGACTGAACCTCGACGAAGCCGCCGGACACGGCCAGGTACTCCTCGCCGGCGTCCGAACGCAGGGTGATCATCCCCGACTGGAGCGTGGCCACCAGCGGAATGTGGCCCGGCAGCACGGTGATCTCGCCCTCCCTGGTCGGCAAGGTGACGCCGCTGACCTCACGGTCCTCGACGACCCGCTCCGGCGTGGTGAGCTCGAACTTTATCTGCTTGGCCATAGGCTGCTTGGTAATGCGCGGCGCGGCGCCTACTTCGAATCACCGGCCGCGGCGGCCGTCACCTCGTCGATGCCGCCCTTCATGTAGAAGGCCTGCTCCGGCTTGTCGTCGTGCTGGCCGTCCAGGATCTCCCGGAAGCCGCGGATGGTGTCGGCCAGCGAGACGTACTTGCCGTCGAAGCCGGTGAAGGTCTCGGCGACGAAGAACGGCTGCGACAGGAACTTCTGGATCTTGCGGGCGCGGGAGACGACCAGGCGGTCCTCCTCGGACAGCTCCTCCATGCCCAGGATGGCGATGATGTCCTGCAGGTCCTTGTACTTCTGGAGCACCCGCTGCACGCCGGTCGCCACCTCGTAGTGCTCGTCGCCGACGATCTTCGGGTCGAGCACCTGCGAGGACGAGTCGAGCGGGTCGACCGCCGGGTAGATGCCCAGCTCGGCCAGCGAGCGGGCCAGGACGACCGTCGAGTCCAGGTGGGCGAAGGTCGTGGCCGGAGCCGGGTCGGTCAGGTCGTCCGCCGGCACGTAGACCGCCTGCACGGACGTGATCGAGCCCTTCTTGGTCGAGGTGATGCGCTCCTGCATGGCTCCCATCTCGGTGGCGAGAGTCGGCTGGTAGCCGACGGCCGACGGAATGCGGCCCAGGAGCGCCGACACCTCGGCGCCGGCCTGGGTGAAGCGGAAGATGTTGTCGACGAACAGCAGAACGTCCTTGCCCTCTTCGTCGCGGAAA
>JBDRRB010000041.1:0-11395 GCA_043825985.1 bacterium
CGAGTCCTGGTGGAAGAAGTTTGTTCTGGGCATCGCTTTCGGGGCCGGTACGGCATTGGGGGCGTCCTTCATCGCCACTCTGGTCGTCTATCTGGTGGTACGGGCACTGGCTGTGGCTGGCGTGGACACGAGCGTGATTCCGCTCGATGTCGGTAGAGTTATGGGGCAGTGAAGTCCGGTCGGTGGGCCGGATTTTTTGTCCCGTAGCGCGATCCCTTGACGACAACGCGGTCAGCTGGTAAAAAGGTACGTTGCTCTTTATGAGAGGAGGGAAAGATGGAGGGCACATTCGTCCCCAAGAAAGATGTCCGAAAGTTCGGCTGCCCCCACTGCAATGGTCGGAGCACGATCTGCGTACGAGGTGAGGGGGATCTGCCGCTCACTCGGCGCACCTGTCGCACCTGCGGTCTGGAGTTTGTTGCCGTCTCGATGTCGCTGATCGGCAGTAAAGTGACGATGACGCTCGAGCCCAGCAATAATATTCTGTCGGGAACCGTGACGCGCCATCCGCTGAATCCTGCGGCCGGACCTGGTCCGGTCCCGACCATCTGAGCTTCGTGAAGCTGCTTTGCAGCATTCGGCCGGAAATCCGTTCCGGTCTTTTTTGTCCCGTCGACATGGCTGCCATTGACCTAAATCTTCTTTTGACCTTATTTTTGGGCTATCATTCCGTATGTTAATAAATCTCAATAAGCATCAGTCGCTATGGCGAAGATGAACAGGACGCAGATCATCGCTGCGCTCGCCGAAAAGTCGGACAAGTCTAAGAAGGAAGTGAAGGACTTTCTCGAGATGTACGAGAAGCTCGCCCTGGACGAGGTGAAGAAGAACGGCGAGTTCGTCGTCATGACCCTGGGCAAGCTGGTCAAGCAGAAGCGGGCCGCCCGCATGGGCCGCAACCCGGCGACCGGCGAGTCGATCAAGATTCCGGCCAAGACCGTGGTCAAGTTCCGCGTGTCCAAGGGCTGCAAGGACGCCGTCCTCTAGGGCGAACGTCGAAGAGAGGAAAGGCTCCGGTTCTTCCGGGGCCTTTTGCTTTCGTGTCGGTTCCGGTCCGGTCGGATCGCGCTGCAGTCCGCCCAAGTGTCGTCGCGGCCTCTTGGACATGGTTCGGTGGGCGTCACCGGCTGCCGGTAGGGTTGACTTTTTGCCGTCCGGCGGTTACGGTACGCCGTTGTCCTTTGAATGAGGAGGTGCACGATGCTGGTGGCGGTTGGGTCGAAGAGCGGAATCAATAAGGATTCTGTGGTTGCGGCCTTGGAGTCACTGAAAATACCTTTCTCGTTAATCTGTATCGACACTGGGTCGATCGTCAACAACCAGCCCTCGAGCATTGGGGAGGGCGTGAGGGGAGCAATATATAGGGCGTTGATCTGTCTCTTTGACAATCCAGACGTTGAGGTCGCCATCGGTATTGAAAACTTCATCTACCGTCATTCTGGAGGGGCCTGGATTGATCGGGCTGCCGTCTGTGTCATTCACCGACGGGATATGGTGACGGTCACCCAGTTCTCCAATGACGTCTTGGTTCCGGATTGGGCAATCGAGAATGTTATAAGGTCCGGATTCCAGAATACAGTCGGTCAGGTGATGGCTGAACGATTTGAAGAGTGTGAGCCAGATGACCCACAGTCGTTTTTGACGTCCGGTAAACATTCCCGTCGAAGTCTTCTCACTGGCACGATTGCGGCGGCCCTTAGTGCTCTGCTTGCCGTCATCGACTAGGCTAAAGGTTCTTTCTCCGGACGGTCCATTATCTGTGGGCCGTTTTTTGTTCGGACTTTTGGTCGTTGGTTGGATGTGCCGGTCCGAATCTGTTTTCGTTCTGGTGTCGTTGTGCCGCGCGACGATTTCAGGATAGGCGAAAAGAAAAACCGCCTCGATTGGGCGGTTCCGAAAGCGATTCGGTCATCGGCGGCCGGTCCGTTCGGCCGCGTCGAGCGCGCAGGCCACGGCCTCGTCGACTTCGTCCGGGCCGAACTGCCTGAACTGTCCGTGCCGTGCATCCGGTTCCGCCTCAAGCACCGTAATCAGTCCCTTTCGTTCGGTGACGATCGGCCAGCCGTGGCGGGCCGCGGCTGCAGCCAGTCCCGGATTGGGGTTGAAGGCGATCGGCCATTCGACTGCCTCGAGCATCGAGATGTCGGAACCGGCGTCGCCGATGGCCAGCGAACCGGTCAGCGTCAGTTCGTGATCGGCCTCGACCAGCCGCCTGACGATCCCGCCCTTGTCCGTGTGGGTCGGCGGTTCGATCAGTCGGTTGGAGTAACGGCCTCCGTTCATCTTCATCCGGTTCGGGATGCAGCCGTGAAAGTCCAGTGACTTGGCTAGCCGTTCGGCCACTTCGCCGAGGCTGCCGGTCACGGCCAGACAGTGGTGGGTGTTTCGGACCGTAGCCAGCAGCGATCCGGTGAAGGAGAAAGTGCGTCGTCCGGAAGTTGCTGCTACGAGGGCAGCTGCAATCTCTACATCTTCTGGCCTGAGGCCGCACAGTCCGCGTAGAATCAGCCGCTCCAGCCGCCCTTCGTACGATTCGAACGTGATTTCGCCAAAGCGGACCTTCTCCATCAGTGAGTTTAGCTGCCGCCTGACGTCTGACGAGACTAGGCCGTCTTTCTCGCAGAGCAACATCATGAGGGCAGTGCCCGAGTTGATCCTGGTCAGGGTACCGTCGAGGTCGAAGGCCGCGATCGGCACCCTCTCGCCGACCGCATCCGTTTCGTTCGTCATCTGCATCCTCCCGGAAACCGATTGGTTTCCCGTGTCCGAAATGAAAGATCTGACCGTTGTTCTTATCCTTTTTGCCCGCGAACGTCAAGTCTGCGCTCATTTGAACATGGACGAACGGCATACGCGCTGTCTCGGGTCAGTCCGGACGTAGTATAATTGAGCCATGACCAACTTTCGCGGACAGAAAAGCAAGCAGTGGGGCCGGTTTCGCCGCCGTCGCGTCGGTGGCGACGGTTCGCGGCGGTTTTTTGTCACTGCGGCGGCGGTGCTGGTCGTCGCGGCCGTGCTGTACTTTTCCGGCACGCTGATAGACAACCTGCTCTCCAACGAACGGGATGTCGTCCTGGGGGCGACGTTCTCCAAGAAGTACGCGGCCGAGATGGACCTCGACTGGCGCCAGGCCTACCTGGCGACGCTCGACGACCTGGGAGTGCGCGCCCTGCGCATTCCGGTCTACTGGGACGACATCGAGCGGTCGCCGGGACGGTTCGACTTCAGCGACGTTGACTGGCAGTTGTCCGAGGCCCGCAAGCGCGGCGCCAAGGTGATACTCGCCGTCGGCATGAAGCTGCCGCGGTGGCCCGAATGCCATCTGCCGGACTGGGCGGCCGACTTGGACGAGGTGGCCCTCAAGGAACGGACCGTGTCCATGCTGCGCCGGGTCGTGGCGCACTTCTCCACGTCCACCGACTTCTTCGCCTGGCAGGTCGAGAATGAGCCGCTTTTTCCGTACGGCGAGTGTCCGCCGCCCGACCGTGAGTTGCTCGAGCGTGAGGTGGAGGTGGTCCGCGCCGCCGACGACCGGCCGGTGATCATCACCGAGAGCGGCGAGCTGTCGGACTGGGTGCGTTCGGCCGTCATTGCCGACCGCCTCGGGATCAGCACCTACCGTTCGGTCTGGAACCGCTACATCGGCCACTTCTACTGGCCGACTACGCCGCGCTGGTATTCGGGCCGCATCGCCGCCGTGTCCGGGCTGGTGGACGAGGTGTTCGTTTCCGAGCTGCAGGCCGAGCCGTGGGCGCCGGGCCCCATCATCTGGACCGAGATCGACTTCCAGCTGTCGCAGATGAATCCGGAGCGGCTGCGCGGGAACGTCTCGTTCGTGCGGCGGATGGGCGTGCGGGATGCATACCTGTGGGGCGTCGAGTGGTGGTACTGGCTTAAGGAGCAGGGGCATCCGGAGCTGTGGGACGCCGGGCGAGAGCTGTTCGGCGGACCGGACGGGGGCTGATTGCCGCCTAGGTTGTCGGCGATCAGTCCGTAGTTGTGGCGGTCCTGACTGGACCGTCCTTTTTTTGTCGGCGGAAATCGGTTGCCGGCGTCGCCGGAGGGGTTGCGGAATGGGCCAAAATTAGGTATAATTTGGATATATTCGGATCGACGGGATAGTCGAGGCAAAAACAAAACAGGACTAGAAAATCGAGACATGGAGGAAGGCGACATTAAAAAGGAACATGACTGGTTCAAGACGGTCCTTGACCTGATGCCGGACGGCGTCTGCGTCACCGACCTGACCGGACAGGTCATGTTGGCGAATCGTTCCGCCGGTGAGATGACCGGCTACGGTTTGGACGGGCTGATCGGCAATAACGTCAGCCTTTTTTATTCGACCGATGACGGGCGGCGGACGGACATCGAGGACCTGCGAAACGGCGAGCCGGTGCGGGAGGAGGTCGAGTTTCGCCGTCAGGACGGCAGCACCCTGCCGGTGCAGCTGACCTACAAGCTGGTTCGCCACCTGGACGGGATCGGCGAGGCCCTGGTCGAGATCTACGAGGACCTGACGGAGCGGCGCGAGCTGGACCAGGTCAGGAACGAGTTCGTCTTCGTTGCCGCGCACGAGCTCAGGAATCCGGTCACGGCCATGAAGCTGCTGCTCGACATGTTCCTCGATGACCGGCGGTTCGAGGTCGGTCCGATCGCCTCTGACTACGTGACCAAGATGCAGGAGGCGACCGAGAGGCTGATCCAGCTGGTCGACGACCTGCTGGAGGTGGCGCGGACCGAATCCGGCCGGCTTAAGATCGAGCTGCAGGCAGTCGACCCCAGGGAGATAGTCGAGACGATCCTGGCCGAGACCAGTTCAATGGCCGAATCGTGTCAGGTGAAGCTCGTGCACGAGCCGGGCGGGAATTGCCCGAAGGTTCGGTCGGACGCCGACAAGCTGAAGGAGATCGTCTCCAACCTGGTATCGAACGCCGTCAAGTACAACCGCGTGGGCGGTACGGTCACGGTCAGCCACGAGGTCGACGGCGGGTTCCTGGTCATTCATGTCGCCGACACCGGCATCGGCATCGGGCCGGAAGACCTGAAGCGGGCCTTCACCAAGTTCTGGCGGTCGGAGGAGACTGCGGTTCGGGCGCAGGCCGGGACCGGGCTGGGGCTGTTCATCGTCAAGGAGCTGGTCGAGCGCATGGGCGGGCGGATCTGGCTGGAGTCGGAGCGCGGAAAGGGGACCACGTTCAGCTTCTCGATGCCGCTCTTTGACGGGCCAGAGAAGTAGGTTCGCGTTTGGGTGGAGTAACAAAATCGGGCGCCGTGGCGTCCGATTCGTCGTTTTTTGGGTGATGGGAAGTTGTTCAGTCGGCCACGATCATGACCTTCGGACCGTATGGCACGTCGCCGTTGTTCCAGTCATGGATCGCGTTCCAGAGCACGTCCGCGTCGTAGACGTAGTCGGCGCCGCGCCTGGTGCCGGGGTCGTTGGTGATGATGCGGTCGCCGTCGAAGCCCTTGACCACCAGCATGTGGTAGAGCGGCCCGCCGTTCCTGAAGTTCGGGTTGCCGAGCGCCTTGCCGTAGGCCGGGACGATCACCGGATGGCCGGCGGCGACGGCCGACCGGATGTCGTCGAGGCTCGCGATCGCGACCGTCCTGGCCGTGGTCAGGCCGAAGTGCTCGCGCATCATCCGGGCCGTCTCCTCGGCCGTGGTGTCGAGATGGTATCCGAGGTTCTCTTCTTCCCAGGCGACGGCGGCCATGATCCGGTCCTCGGCTTCGGCCGTCGTGATCTCCGTCTCGTCGTCGTAGTAGGCGGCGAGCATGATCGCCGAGGCCTCCTCGCATGCCTCGCCGTGCAGCTCGTCCCAGTTGGCGGTCGGGGCCTGGACCATGAACGGGACCCTCAGGTTGATCGTTCGTACCGGTTCGGAGCCGGTGATTTCTGCCGGGTCACGGTCAGCTGAAGGTGCGGCGGCGGTCGGGTCGGTCTCTGTCTCTGCCGTCTCCGTCGGCTCGTCGTCTGTCGCGGATGCCGTCCGGTCGTCGCTCGCGTCCGTCGGCTGGTCCGGCGATGCGTCTCGTCCGTCGTCCTCCTGGGTCAGGTCTGCCTGGTCCGATGGTTCCTCTCGGACTGCTGCGGACTGTGCCTCGAACTCGCCGCGGCTGACCGCCTCCGGAATCGGTCCACGCTGCCAGTCGCGGTAGGCGTCGGTCAGTCGGTGTCGGGCGGCATAGGCCAGGCCGGCCGTCACGGCCAGCGCCAGCAGCACGGCAATCGATATCTTTTTTGCGATCAGGGTCATGAGGTGAACGGTTACGTTTTGCCTTTTCATTATAGTGCCTGGCCCGTTCAGTGCGGTAGTGCCCGGACCGGCCTTTCTTCTTATAAGAAAAAAATGGGGGTCGGCTCAACCTTGCCTTTTCACAGGCTTGGGAACCGACCCCCACATCGAGGAGGAGGAGAGGACATGCCGTCACCACCACCATTGGGGTGATCGACTCGGCAATCTATCATGGCTGATGGGGTTCGTCAAGGGTTTGGCCGGCCACGTCGAGCCTTACGGCTTTTCCGTTCGGACAGGTATACTCCGAATATGGACTTGATTGAGCGAAATTTCAGGCGTCTGACCCAGAGCTCGCGGCGGTCTGCTTTGGTCGTCTTTGTCCTGGCTGCGGCGGCCTACGCGGTACTGGAGGCGACGGCGTCGTTTCGCGATCCGGATTCCTTCTATCATGCCGAGATGGCCCGGGTGACCTGGGCCTCCGGTCCGGTCCGCGAATTTCCGTGGCTGCCGTTCACCACCCTGGCCGACGCCTTCGCCGACCATCACTTCCTGTATCACCTGCTGCTCGGTCCGTTCGTGTCTCTGCTCGGTCCGTTTTACGGTTTGGCGACGGCGACCGTGCTGTTCGGTGCGGCGGCAGTGGCGGCCTTCTACCTGGTCACCCGCGCGTTCGGCCTGCGGTTCGGTTGGGCCTTCACCCTGCTCGCGGCCACCTCGGTCGACCTGATGTTCCGGCTGAACCTGGCCAAGGCGTCTTCTCTGGCGGTGATTCTGCTGCTGGTCGGATTCGTCGCCGCGGTCAGAGGGAGACGCTGGTCGGTGCTGGGCGTGGCTTGGCTGTATGTCTGGGCGCACGGAAGCTGGCCGCTGCTGCCGTTCGTCGTGCTGGCCGTGGCCGTGTCGGCCAGTCTGGTCTCTGCGTTCAGGGCAGACGGCCGTGTCCGGCTGGTCCGGCGGATTTTGTCCGCGCTCGTTTCGGCTGAGTCGACCGGCCGGGTCTGGTCGACGTTCGCGCTGTGCTGCCTCGGTTCCGCGGCTGGGCTGGTGGCCAATCCGTTCTTTCCGGCGAACCTGGAGTTCTACTGGCGGCAGACGGTTCAGGTGGCGCTGGTCGGACTGCCGGCGGCGGTGGAGTTCGGCGTGGAGTGGCTGCCGTACTCGCCGCTCGAGCTGCTGTCCCAGAACGGCGCGATGTTCGTGGCGGTGCTGCTCGTGGCCGGCGGCTGGGTCGCCGCGCTGCTGGCCGGAAGTCGGGCGAGCCGTGGCCGGGCGGAAGCCGCCGGTGCCGCCCGTAACGCGGTGTCGCTCCTGTCCGCGGCCGTAGTCTCCGCCGCACTGCTCGCGCTGACGCTCCACAGCCGCCGCCATGTCGAGTTCCTGACGCCGTTCATGCTGCTCGATGCGGCGATCGCCTTCGATTGGCTGCTGCGGCGGACCGATCCGCGTCGCCTGGCCGACTTCGTCTTTTCCCGGCATCCTCGACTGAGGACGTTCGCCGCTTGCTACGCCGTCGCCGCCCTCTGCCTGCTGCCGGTCCGCGGCTACGTCCTGGTGCACCGGTCGATGCGCGAGGGCGCGCGCGACTGGTCGAGCTTCGTCGCGGTCGGGGAGTGGATGCGGCTGCATGTCCCGTCCGGCAGCGTCGTGTTCACCGGCGACTGGAGCGACTTTCCGGCCATTTTCCTGAACTTTCCCGCAGGTCGGTACGTGATCGGCCTGGATGCCGGCTTCCTGTATCTGCGCGACCGGACACTGTACGATGAATGGCGTCGGCTCTCGTCTGGCGAGGCCGGCGACCGGACCGCCGAACGGGTCGCCGCTGCCTTCGACGCGAGCTACGTGCTGGTCCGCCGTGACCAGGTGAATTTGCGGAATGCGGTCCAGTCCGATCCGGACCTGGTGCCGGTCTACGGGGACGGTCAGGTCGAGCTGTTCATGCGGCTCCGGCCGGCCGACCGGACCGCCGCCGGGACAAACGATCTTCTCCGCAACCCTAGCCCCTAGACTATGCGCATCACCATTGCCCTGCCGGTACTGAACGAGGAGAGCGTGCTGTCGGAATCCGCCGGACGCGTGCTTGAGGCCGTGCGCAGCCTGCTGCCGAAGGACACGGTGACGGTCGTCGTCTCCGACAACGGTTCGGACGACCGGACGGCGGAGATCGGTCAGGCGCTGGCCGCCGCCGAGGCGGAGGTCCGCTACCTGCGGCTCGAGGAACGGGGCAAGGGACGGGCCGTCTTCGCCGCCTGGGAATCAGTTCCGGCGGACGTCTACGCGTTCACCGACATCGACCTGGCCGCCGACCTGTCCGCGCTGCCCGAGCTGGTCGGCGCGATCCGCGGCGGGGCCGGTCTGTCGGTCGGTTCGCGCTTTCATCCGGCGTCCGTGGTCGAGCGGTCGTTCGGCCGAAACGTCTACTCGTACGGCTACCGGAACCTGCTCAAGGCCACCTTCGGCACGGCCGTCTCCGACGTGCCCTGCGGACTGAAGGCCGCCTCCGCCTCGGTGGTCAGCGAGATCGTCCCTCAGGTCAGGGACCGCGGCTGGTTCTTCGACACTGAGCTGCTGATCCGCGCCGAACGGGCCGGGTTCGACATTCACGAGATACCGGTCACCTGGCGCGAGACGCCGATCCCGGGACGCGAGTCCAAGGTCAATGCGCCGCGTCTGGCCGCCGAGTACCTCCGGCGGGTGATGCAGCTGAAGCTGGAACTGAAATGACCGGGGCGGATTTATTGAGGTCGGTTCGGCGGAGCGAGTGGCTGGTCGTGGCGGCGGTCGCTGCGATGTCGACCGTGTTGGTCTCGCTGCCGCCGCTCCTGGGCTGGTTCGAGGGGATGTGGTGCGGTCAGGAGTGGACCGGCCTCGGTCTGTTTTCGCCCGGCGATTTCGGGGTCTATCTTTCTTATATCAGGCAGGCGACGGGCGGTTCCTCGCCGTGGCTCGCCAACCAATTCACAGTGGCGGTGGTTGCCCCGACCCTCAATCCGTTCTGGTGGCTGGTCGGTCGGCTGGCCGCTTTTTTGTCGGTCGGACCGGTGGCCGGCTTCTATTTGATGCGGACCTTGCTCGTGCCGGTGCTGGCCGCAGTCAGCTACCTGACGATCGCTGCCTTGCTCGACCGGCGGGCCGAACGCCTGGCCGCCTTCCTGCTGCTGGCGTTCGGTTCGGGCTGGGGCTACCTGTTCGCGCTGCTGCCGCCGTCCGGTTCGGTTTGGATAAACTGGCCGATCGACCTGTGGGTGGCCGAGTCCAACCTGTTCGCGAGCGAGCTGCACAGCCCGCACTTCGTCGCCTCCTGGATCATGTTCCTGCTGACGGTGCTGCTGCTGGTGCTGGGGTTTCGTTCCGGTCGCTGGTGCTATCATCTGACAGCTGGGCTGTCGGCGGCCGCGCTGTTTTCGTTTCATCCTTTCCATGCGCCGACGCTGTATGTCTTGGGTTTGGTGGGGTTACTGGTCTGGGGCGGCGGTTGGGGTCGACCGTTGTTGCGACGGGGGCTGCGGCTGCTGCCGTTCTACCTGCTGTCGCTGCCGGTGGTCGCCTCTCATTATCTGACTCTGACCGGGGAGGCTGCGGCGCGGGAGATCACGGCTGCCAACCTGACGCCGACGCCGGGCTGGCCGTACCTGCTGCTCGGGTTCGGACTGGTGTTGGTGCTGGCGCCGTTCGGCTGGTGGTTGCTGGACCGGCGAGCTCCACGTCGCGCTGCGTTCCTACTCGGTTGGGTGGCAGCACAGCTGGTGCTGGTTTACCTGCCATTCGCCTTTCAGCGGCGGCTGCTCGAGGGACTACAGTTTCCGCTCGTTGTTCTGGCCGGGGTGGCGGCGGTCGGTGCGCTGCGGTTGTTCCGGGCGAAAGAACTGAAGCCTCGTTTGGTGGCGACGATGACGCTGATCGGCCTGTTGTCGACCCTTCCTTCATCGGTTTATGTCTGGGCATCCAGTTTGCGGGTCGCTCGGGGCGAGACTTCGGTTCAGGCCTTCTTTCCGCCTGCGGAATCCATGGTACTGAATTGGGTCCGTGAGAGTTCGCCGGCTGATGCGTCTTTCGTCTCGGTCGGCACGTCCGGTTACTTCATCGCCGGTTGGGGCGAACGGCCGGTGCTGTTCGGCCATTGGGTGAACTCGGGCGACGTGACCCTGCGGCAGGCCGAAGTGCAGACGTTTTTTGCCGAGCTGAACGATGTCGAGCGGGCCGAGTTCATGCGGGCGCGCGGACTGACTCATGTCTACATTGGACCGGCTGAACAGCTGCTGCTGTCGGCGCCACTGTCGGACGAAATTTTTGCTCGAGTCTATGCCGGCGGGGGGATCGAGGTTTATGAACTGCGGGACAACGATCGTTCTTGATCGTGGATCCCGGATCTCCTGCCTTACGGCAGTCGTCCGGGATGACATGAGTGGTAAGGGTATGAAAGTGCTGGTCATCGTTCCGACCTATAATGAGCGGGAGAACGTCGCAGCGGTCGTCCGCGGCATCCTTGAGTTTGGGCCGGGCGGCACCGACGTGCTGATCGTCGACGACAGTTCGCCGGACGGGACCGGTGAATTGGCCGACGAGTTGGCCGAGAAGTCTGGTCGAGTCAGCGTGTTGCACCGTCCGTCCAAGTCCGGCTTGGGCAGCGCCTACTTGGACGGCTTTCGTCGGGCTGTTGAGCGCGGTTACGACGCAGCCGTCGAGTTGGACGCCGACGGTTCGCACGATCCGGCCGACCTGGTGCGTCTGGTTGCGGCGGTGCGTGACGGAGTCGACCTGTCGATCGGCTCGCGGCGCGTACCTGGCGCTCGGATCGAGGGTTGGGGGATCGGGCGGCACATCGTGAGCTGGTGCGCCTCGTCGGCGGCCAGGATCATGCTTGGGCTTGGGGTGCGTGACGCCTCGTCCGGATTTCGCTGCCTGAGTCGTCGGGCGACCGAGACGCTCCTCGCCTCGCCGCTGCGCAGTTCCGGCTACGCCTTTCAGGAGGAGTCGCTGTTTTGGCTGCAGCGGTCCGGCTGCCGGGCCGTCGAACTGCCGGTCGTCTTCCGCAATCGAACTGCCGGTCGATCCAAGGCTGACTGGCGTGAAGCGGCCGATCTGATCCGCATATTGTTCCGTTTGTCGCAGCGACGTCGGTTCAGGGGTTGACAGACGGTCTTTTTCCGTTTAAGGTC
>JBDRRB010000042.1:0-25412 GCA_043825985.1 bacterium
GACCTGTGCATGAAGGCTGGGGTTCATCTGGTTCGCCAGACCAAACTCGACGACGGTCGGACACGGTTCGTGTTTGAAGGAGACGAAGTTGTTGAAGTGGGGGTGGCCAGGGAGCTTCGGGTCGGCAGAAAGGTCGGGTACCTAAAGTTGCTGCCGTCCACGGAAACGGGTGGCGGCACCGCCGAAGACCCTCTCCGTCAGGAATGCCTTTTCCTCATCCTGATGCCGGATTAGACATAACGTCTTTTTGTTTCTTCGGTGATATCTTGCAGCCGTCCGTTCGGGCGGTTTTCTGTCTGTCTTGACCCGTATCGTCGTGCATGTTAACGTCCGACGTCACGGCCATGTCGGCCGTGCGGAGGTACGTTGAAAATGAGCGACAGTAAAACGGCAGTTGTAAAAGAAGAAGCGACAGTTCGTCCGGTCGACCGCGAGGGTCTAGCGCGTTTCCTCATGGAAAAAAGGAGCGAGGGCGTCACCCCCGACGAGATCGCCGCAGCCATGGCCAATCTCGAAGGACTCTTCGTCCAGGCCGAGCGCGAACGCTTCCTACTTATTCGGGTGGAGGATTTGGATGTCTTGGTTGCAGCGAAGGTCGTGGACACTGCTATTGGTGTGAGGAATGTGGTGAAGTTGACGGGTTTCTCTGTTTCCGGTGCAGCGGGCCAAGATATTGAAATTCTTTTTCCCACCTGCCTTGGGGAAAACATTCGCGATAGGTTCGAACAGGTCGTTCGTGATAGTTTTGGGGATGCCGTAGACGGCTTCAATGCCGTCCTTGTAAAGGCTCTTCAGACCAGTCTTTTGGAGAGCCTTGAAAAAAGTCTCAAGGTCAGTCTTGGTGGTACGTTCGGAAATAGACTGTTCGAATGCATCTGGTTCAGTATCCGGATGACGTTGTTCATGTATCTCGGTCTCGTCCTAGCTGGAAAGCGAGCGGAGGCAGATGAGTTGGCTCCTTTGGTTCGTCTTTCTTCCACCGCCCCATCTCTTTGTTGGCTGAAGGATCAGCCTGACATCCTTGCGATTTTGACGGCCTAGGAGTCAGAGTCCGTACGAATTTCACGACTCCCTCGGCACCGCCGCTCAGCGCGGTGCCTTTTTTTATTCTTCCCGATCTCGCCATAGCCGCATGCCCCTCCCTGTCGTCCCGGAACCGCGAACGGAGAACTTCCATGTTTGTCGTCCCGGAAGGCTGACTGCAGGGAAGGAGATCCGGGACCCCGTGTCGCACGGCGTCCGCCTGGGCTAAAAGACACAAGGTAAGATCTGACCCCTATTTTATCAACTAACCCAAAAGACCACGCCCTTGGGCGTGGTTGAATGGGACGTTCCCTGCGGTATTTTGGTATGTTCCGTGCATGGACATACGTCTTTCGGGCCATGGGGCCCACAGAACGCAGTACCGTGTCGTGTGGATACCGAAATACCGCAGGAGGATCCTGAATCCGGGACTTGCGGCATATTTGCCGCGCGTGTTCGCCAAGACCCTGAGGGAGATGCCGGGCGTGGGGATCGACGAGACCAATGTCCGGCCGGATCACGTCCACGCGGTGACGGCGGTTCCTCCGAGGTACGCGGTTTCGGCCGTGACAGGAAGGCTGAAGGGGCAGTCCTCCTCCGCCCTGCGGAAGAGGTTCGGCTGGCTCGAAAAGGTATTCTGGAACGAGAACGTCGTCTGGTCCCCCGGATATTTCGTCTCGACCGTAGGCATCGACGAGAAACGAATTCTCGCCCATGTCAGATATCAGCAAGGCCAGGATTCAGGTCAAGCGAAGCTTGTGCTGAAGTAGTACCACGGGCTTGCCCGTGGGCATCTATTCAGGCTGATAGACTGCCTCTCCGGGTACGAAATCTCGATGCCTCGCATTTTCTTCCGATTCATGTCCTTAGGGCCTAATCCTGCCAGAGTGGTGCATTGAGTCTAGAATGTCGCCCTTTTATTCATTACCTTTGACAATGAGGCTACATTTTGGTTTAATCGCTGGTCGTTGGCAATGGGTTTTGTCACGACTGCAAAGGAGGACGGTCATGAGTAGCATCGCAATCAGTCCGGCGGCGTTGGTAGCGGCGATTAAGGCTGCGGACATGATCCTGGGCAATGGTGCCGAATGGGATCCAGTCAATGTGGTACAGCAAGAGTGGCTTGAGAGCTACTATCGGCCCCTGGCCGAGCTCGTCGGCGAGGTACCGGGAATCGCGGCCCATGCCACGACCGTTCCGCGGGCCCATGTCGATTTCCTAGCCCAGCACGGCTGGGAAGCGCAGATTTCGACCGTACCGCCGAACGGTTTCCTGACTGCCGCTATTCTTGATGTCCTAGTCAGGTGGCTGGAGATCGGCGAACGCACAAGGATCCATGTGAGAGGTATTGGATCTTTCGATGCCTTCCTGCTCAAGGAAGGCGTCAAAATCTATCGGCTGTCTCAGGACGGTGGCGATTTCTTCGGTTGTGGAGCGTCGACATCCGAGTGCGTGTTCGAGATGAAGACGCAGAGTGGGGACAGGATCCTCATCGCCGAACTGCCGGAAGATGTTCCGGTCCCGACCGATTCGTTCTCGCTAATGGGCTTGGTCGACAGCCGACTCAGACAGCGTGCCGTCGGATCGGGCGATAGCTGCGACAGCCTGGAGCTGCCGATGGTGCATCTGCAGACGAAGGCCGAGCTGCCACAGCTGGTCGGTCTCAGCAGCGGTAACCATTTCATCGGTCAGGTCTGCCAGCAGGCCGAGCTCAAGATGAATCAGGAGGGAGCTCGGGCGAGGGCGGCTGTCGAGGTCTGTGTCTTGGAGTGTTGTTCAAGTGCTGGATGTGTCATAACGCATCCGTTCTTGATCTCTATCGAGAGATCCGTCGGCCAGAAGAGCATTCCAGTGTTTTGCGCTTATGTGGATTATGGTAGTTGGAAGAATCCGGGCGATTTGTAATCGACTGGATCTCCCCCCCCCCTTGCATCTGTTGGCCACCCTCTTCTAAGGGTGGCCTTTTCTTTGGATAAGTATTAACTCTGTCGTCAATCCGGTGGTGTTTTTGATTCTCCCGATCTTACCTTTGCCGCATGTCCCTCCCTGTCGTCCCGGAACCGCGAACGGAGAACTTCCATGTTTGTCGTCCCGGAAGGCTGACCTCAGGGAAGGAGATCCGGGACCCCGTGTCGCACGGCGTCCGCCTGGGCCAAAAGTCACAGGGCAAGATCTGACCCCTATTCTGTTCTGTTCCGCGTGGTGCTTTCGATCGGATCTTAGGTTGACAGTATTAAGTAACTGTGATTCACTGGCTCGTCGCGCTGAAGAGCGGACAGAAAAGGAGAGAAAGAAAAGATGAGTAGTGTAGCGTCCAGTCCAGCCGCCATGGTGGCGGCCCTGAAGGCCTTTGATCGTCTGGGACTGCTGGGCGGCGGACAGTCCGCCGTCTGGACAGGCACTGACCAGATCCAGACAAACTGGATCAATGAGGTCTACGGTCCTCTGTCCGGATTGGTCGGGGGCATTCCGGAGATCGTGGTTAACGCGACCATCATTCCCGCCGAGCATGTCGCTTTCCTGGCCGAACACGGCTGGCAAGCGCAGATCACTGAAGGATCTCCTGAAGATGTCTTCACTGCCGGGATCCTCGATGCCTTGGTCAAGTGGCTTACCAAGGGTCAGGTCGGCTGGACCTCGGCGGTTAACGGAAACAGGTATCCGTCTTTCACCCTCGGAAGAGAAGGTCTGACCTGCCGGAGTTCCAGTGCGTTCGAGGGCGACACCTTCTTCGAGGTGAGGACCCAGAACGGCGACATCGTCCGGCTGGTCGAGACTCGGTCGGCTCCGTCTGACTGGGTTGAGCTGGCTCAGATGTGTCGCGAAGCGGTGCGCAGGCGGCAGTCCGCTTCGGAAATTCATGGGGTTGATGGGGTCAGGATACCCATGGTCGACCTTTCCGTCTCGGAGGAGCTGGCGCAGCTCGTCGGGATGCGCACCCAAGGTAGATGGTACGTGGCCCGGGCCTGTCAGCAGGCCAGGCTGCGCATGAACGAGGAGGGTGCACGCGCCCAGGCCGCGGTCGAGATGCTCATCACTCGAGGGGGTGGTGATGACCGAAATATTTTGACCATCGACCAGCCGTTTATCGTTGAGCTGGTTCGTCACGTCGGACAGCTCGAGGTGCCGCTCTTCCAGGCCTTTGTCGACTACGACGCTTGGAAGGCGCCAGCCGACCTGGGCTAGCGCGGTCATTCCAATGCTCTATGCCGCTCCCGCTTGTCGGGGGCGGCTTTTTGTCCGGTACCTGTCACCCTCTACCCCCAAAAGGGACAGGCACCTAATCACCAAAAGTCACAGGGCAAGATCTGACCCCGCTCTCTTGACACCCCCTGCCGAACTGCTAAAAATATGACCGGGTTAGCACTCGGGTTTTCGGAGTGCTAAACTCAAGCCCTCTTATTAATACGTGAAGCAACACTCACTAACTCCTAACGATCAAACCTATGAGCGTGAAACCTTTGTCCGATCGGGTGCTGGTCAGGGCACTGACCGAGACCGAGACCAAGTCCGGCATCGTCATCCCGGAGACCGTGGAGAAGGAGCGTCCGGAGAAGGGCGAGATCATCGCCGTCGGTCCGGGCAAGCTGCTCGACAGCGGCGAGCGCGCCGCGATGGGCGTCAAGGTCGGCGACCGGATCGTCTTCAAGAAGTACGCGCCGGACGAGATCAAGGACGACGGGCAGGAGTACCTGATCCTGGACGAGTCCGACATCCTGGCCGTCATCGAGTAGTAGTAACAGTAACCACCAGAAGCTATGGCTAAGCAGATACTCTTCACCGAGGAGGCCCGCGTCCGGATCAAGCGCGGCGTCGACACCCTGGCCAACGCGGTCAAGGTGACTTTGGGCCCCAAGGGCCGCAACGTCGTCCTGGACCGCGGCTACGGTTCGCCGACCGTCACCAAGGACGGCGTGACCGTGGCCAAGGAGATCGAGCTCGAGGACAAGTTCGAGAACGTCGGCGCCGAGCTGGTCAAGGAGGTCGCCTCCAAGACCAACGACGTGGCCGGCGACGGCACGACCACCGCGACCGTGCTGGCCCAGGCGATCTTCGCCCAGGGCACCAAGAACGTGGTCGCCGGCGCCAACCCGATGTCGATCAAGCGCGGCATCGAGCGCGGCGTCGAGGCCGTGGTCGCCGAGCTGACCGGCAGCATCTCCAAGCCGATCTCGGGCGACGAGATCGAGAAGGTCGCCTCCATCTCGGCGAACGACCGGGAGATCGGCGCGATCATCGCCGAGGCGATGAAGGCCGTGGGCGAGGACGGCGTCATCACCGTCGAGGAGTCGCAGGGCTTCGGCATCGAGAAGGAGGTCGTGGACGGCATGCGCTTCGACAAGGGCTACGTCTCGGCCTACATGGTCACCAACCCCGATCGGATGGAGGCCGAGTACGCCGACGCGCACATCCTGATCACCGACAAGAAGATCTCGTCCGTGCAGCAGATTCTGCCGCTCCTCGAGAAGCTGGCCCAGTCCGGCCGCAAGGAGATCGTGATCATCGCCGAGGACGTGGACGGCGAGGCCATGGCCACGCTCGTGGTCAACAAGCTGCGCGGCACGTTCAGCGCGTTGGCGGTCAAGGCGCCGGGCTTCGGCGACCGCCGCAAGGAGATGCTCAAGGACATCGCCGTGCTGACCGGCGGCAAGGTCATCAGCGAGGAGGTCGGGCTGAAGCTTGAGGAGACTCAGGTCGAGGACCTCGGCCGGGCGCGCAAGGTGGTCGCCACCAAGGATGACACGACGATCGTCGATGGCGGCGGAGACGAACAGGCGATCAAGGACCGGGTGGCCCAGATTCGCCGGACGCTCGAGTCCACCGAGTCCGATTTCGACCGCGAGAAGCTGCAGGAGCGGCTGGCCAAGCTGTCCGGCGGCATCGGCGTGATCAAGGTCGGCGCCGCGACCGAGACCGAGATGAAGGAGAAGAAGCAGCGCATCGAGGACGCCGTGGCCGCGACCAAGGCTGCGGTCGAGGAGGGGATCGTCCCCGGCGGCGGCGTGGCGCTCATCCGGGCCGCGGCGGCGCTCGACAGGATCGCCGGTCAGGACATGACGCCGGACGAGTACATGGGCATCGACATCCTGAAGCGGGCGCTCGAGGAGCCGGTCCGCCAGATCGCGACGAACGCCGGCAAGGACGGTTCGGTCGTCGTCGCCGAGGTCAGGAAGAACGACGGCGCCTTCGGCTACAACGCCCGTGACGACCGGTACGAGGACATGATCGCGGCCGGCATCGTCGATCCGACCAAGGTCACCCGGTTCGCCCTGCAGAACGCGGCTTCGATCGCCTCGCTGCTCCTCACGACCGAGTGCGTCGTGACCGACCTGCCGGAGAAGAAGGGTGAGGTTGGAACTGGCGCAGGGATGCCTGGAGGGATGGGCGGAGGCATGGGGTTCTAAAATAGACAGGCCCCAGGTTGGTGAATTACACTCGTCTTCACGAACCGCTAGTTCGCCGTACCAATCAGTACGGCTCACGTCGCGGTTCGCTCCAGACGGGCGCACTTCATCCAACCTGGGACCTGCAGACGACCGACAGGGCGGGTTCTGCCCAGGACCCGCTTTTGTTTTGTCTTGATCCAACCTAGAGCCTGCTTTTGTTTTGGGCTCAATTTCACTTGCCCGCCATATTTAGCGAAGGTGGGTCCAAACCCGGTGTCCGTTTTTGGTTTTCGATAAAGAAAAAGTGCCGTCTTTTCAAGTTTGTCGTCCCGAAAACCGTTTCCCGTTTTTAAGTTTGTCATTCCGGGCCGAGACCCGGAATCCACGATCGGCCGCCTGGTTCCCGGCTCTCGGGCCGGGACGACATCAGTACCTGTCATTGCGAGCGGAGGAGCGGAGCGACGGAACGCCGCAATCCCGTCCGGAGCAGGAGAGGGCATCCGTGTTGAATACGGACGGGATCGCCGCCCACCTCCGCTGAAGCTTCAGCGGGCAGGCGTTCGCTCCGCTCCCTCGCGATGACAACGGTATAGTTTGTCATCCCGGAAATTGTGTCGCTTTTCTATATTTGTCATCCCGGACGACCGCCGCAAGGCGGGAGATCCGGGATCCAGCGATAACACGATCCGACCGTTTTGATTTCTGGATCCCGGCTCTCGGGCCGGGATGACAATTTATTTGATACCGTTACATGAATCATTCTGTCTTTTTAAATTTGTCACCCCATAAATTGTCATTTAACTATTGACAGATTCGGAAAACTTTGGTAAGAACAGGTCGGTGTCGGATTCGGCATCGGATCTTTTGTTGTCATGGCACATTAAAAAAGGAGGTTGCCATGCGTTTGTTCCTTATGGTCGGCATCATGCTGACCAACTGTGGGATTCAGGGCGACGAAGATGAGGCCATTGAGTCCTCTTCGTACCAAGGCGCACCGATCGTCAACGGTTCCGCTGTCGTGCGTTGCGGCGACGGATACTGCGACGACGGTGAGTACTGGGAGCTCTGCCCCAGGGACTGTCCGCAGGAGCCATTCTGCGGCGACGGCGCGTGCGATCAGGGAGAGACTGTCTCCGACTGCCCGGGCGACTGTTCGCTGTTTTCAAACGAGTGTCCGACCCGCGGAATTCGTACCTGCGATGTGCGCGGTGTGCCGGCCGTGCTGACCTGCGTCCATGACTACGAACGCGGCGCTCAGGTCTGGGTCCGGCAGTTCTGCTCGGACGGAAGCTACTGCTACGGCGGAGAGTGCGTTCCGCGCCGTTATGTTTGCGGCGACCGCATCTGCAACGGCGGCGAGAACCGTGACTCCTGCCCTGCCGACTGCGGCCAATCCGCTCCGGCAGCGATCCGCTGCGAACGGACCAGCGACGCCCTGGTGATGCACGTTTCCGGTCCGGGTCCGCTTATGGCAGACCTGTCCGGACGCGAAAACCGGCTGTTCGTCGGCTGCAACAACTGCGGCGGGTGGACCAGGCCATATGGGGACTCTGACCCCCGTCCCTGGGCCGTCTGGAACGGCTGGAATCGTGAATATGTCCTGGTCTTCCCCCGGGAGGCCAGCGGCATTAACCTGATGCTGCGCGATCCGTCGGGTCGCGAGACCTGGTTCGACATCCGCTCCAGTGGTGGGTGGTCGATCACCGGCGCCTGCCGGTGGTCCGCGGACGACATCGTCCAGCGGTAGCCCCCGAGGGGTGTCCGGCCCCGTTCGGCTTCTTAAGCCTTCCCTTTCGTGGGAGGGCTTTCTTTTTGCCTTATTGCTTCCGGGTGACGGGAAGTCCGGCCTGTATTAACCTTAATCCTTGACAGGTCTGGCTGCACCTGTCCCTTTGGTACCAGGTACATAGGTCCCTGGTACCTATGGATATTTGGACAAGGCCTTTTTTTGGCTAATTTGTCGAGTTGAGTCGGTTCTGGGCCTTCGGTCCGGCTTAATCCTTGACAGTTTCTGACTGCCGTGTTAAACCAGTCTCTCGCGGAAACGTATCGCCACCGTTTCATGACCTGTTCGTGGGACGGTTGCGGTATGGGCCGCGTGTGTGTTTGACATGGCACTTTACAAGGAGGTATGCCATGCGTTCGTTCCTTTCCATTCTGGTGCTGACCAGCTTCGCGCTGGTCGGCGGATGTGGCCTCGAGGAGGCCGAAAATTCCTACCGAGGCGTCCCGATCGTAGAGGGATCGGACGACAACTGCGGGAACGGCGTCTGCGAGGCAGGCGAGTTCTCGGAGTTCTGCCCCGAGGACTGCCCCGTCTACTCCTACTGCGGCGACGGCCAGTGCGCCGGCGACGAGACGGCCGGCACCTGTCCGGTCGACTGCCGCACTGAGGAGGACGAGTGTGAGCACAGGGTCCGGATCTGCGATGCAGACGGATTCCAGCTCATCTGCGTCTTCCGCGGCGGCGCCGACGGGACCGGGGCGCTGGTCTGGGCGCGGCTGGAGTGCGACGAGCACGAGGCCTGCTCCGACGGCGAGTGCGTCGCGGTGCCTTGGTGCGGCGACGGCGAGTGCGGCGACGGCGAGGATGCCGAGACCTGCCCCGACGACTGCGGGGCCGACTGCGGCGACGGTTTCTGCACCCACGACGAGGACTGCGGCTCCTGCGAGGCCGACTGCGGCTGCGACGGCGAGCATGAGGCCTGCGTCGAGGGCGAGTGCGTCGTCGTGCCCTGGTGCGGCGACGACGAGTGCGGCGACGGCGAGACCTGCGCCGACTGTGTGGAGGACTGCGGCGAGTGTCCACCGGCCTGTGGCAACGGGGTTTGCAATCCCTACGAGGACTGCGATTCCTGTCCGGCCGACTGCGGCTGCGACGGCGAGCACGAGGCCTGCGTCGAGGGCGAGTGCGTCGTCGACCCCTTCTGCGGGGACGGCGAGTGCGACGCCCACGAGGATTGCTCGTGGTGCGACGACTGCCTCTGCGCCAGCGGCGAGAGCTGCTCCGATGGCGAATGCGTCGTCGATCCTTACTGCGGCGACGGCATCTGCGACCCCCATGAGAGTTGCGACGACTGCGAAGTCGACTGCGACGTCTGTCCGCCCCGCTGCGGCGACGACGAGTGCAGCGGCGCCGAGGACTGCAACACCTGCCAGGACGACTGCGGCGACTGCCCGGCCGAATGTGGAGACGGCGAATGCACCGGCGACGAGTCCTGCAGCGGCTGCCCGGCCGACTGCGGCGGCTGCCCATCCGAGTGCGGGAACGGTGTCTGCGAATACAGTGAGTTCTGCGACACCTGCCCCGACGACTGCGACGAGTGCCCCTCCTACTGTGGAGACGGGATCTGCGATCCCGACTCCTGCGAGGGCGACGAATCCTGCTGCGAGTCGCCGGCCACCTGCCCGTCCGACTGTTCCGAGTCGGAGGACGAGTGCGAGCGACGAGAGCGCCGCTGCAGCGAGGACGGACTGGTGGAGATCTGCATCCATGACTACGTCGAAGGACGTGACGAGTGGACGCCGGTCTACTGTCCGGCTGGGACCGTCTGCGAGGACGGAACCTGCCTGCCGCCTGAGCCCGCTTTCTGCGGCGACGGCACCTGCGACGACGACGAGTCCTGCGGCGGCTGTCCCGACGACTGCGGCTGCGGCGACGGCAGATCCTGCATCGATGGTGCCTGCGTCGTCGATCCGGTCTGTGGTGACGGCGAGTGCAACGGCGAAGAGGCCTGCGACACCTGCCCCGACGACTGCGACCCCTGTCCGGAGGAAGATCCGGTCAGCACCATCCGCTGCACCCTTCTCGAGGGCGGGTCGATGCAGATCGATGTCTTCCCGCCTCTCCTGCTCATGGGGAGGCTGCCGGCCGATCCGATCGGCATCGACATCGGCTGCAACACCGGCGGCGGCTGGGGCCCCTACGGTCCGGCCGGGATGGATCCTTGGGTCGAATGGCTGGGCAGCGATGCCCAGTATGAAATGACCCTAGGGCCGATGGCCGACGGCTGCAATCTGGTAGTCGTAGGGTCGACCAGTAGAGACATCTCCTGGTTCGACATCGAAAACGGCGCCACACCGCAGCACATGTCAGTGGTCGGGGACTGCGAGCTCTTCTGGCCCCCCGAAGGTGGTGGCCTTTTCTACCGACTCTAGTCGTTAGAACCCCCCCATTCGCTCTTTCTTCGGTCTAGAGAGTTACGGCAAACGCCTGATCTCTCCTGACTGACTCTCTCCACCCCCGTAAAAAGGGGTGGATTTTTTGTTCCCGAACCGGATTCGGCCATGGTTGGGCATGCCTTGAGCTGTCCGTCTGGGGCTGGAAAAAGCCGGTGAAATAAGATATAATAATGAAAGTTCCGGTTCGAGCCGGAGTTTCGTTAACCAACCAACGCTATGGAGAACGCCAATCCGGGACGTCCGGAACCCAAGGTCGCCGAACCGGTCAACCGCAGCGACGAGCAGAGGCTGATGGCCGCCCTGTCCTACGTTGGCATCCTGTTCCTGGTCCCGCTGCTCTATCCAAAGAAGGACGAGGAGATCAGGTTTCATCTCCGTCAGGGCGTAGTGGTCTTCATCGTCGACGTGCTGGTGAGTTTCGTGGCCTGGATTCCGCTCATCGGCTGGTCGCTCGCCCTGGTCATGCTGCTGGTCTCGATCTACGGATTCATCCAGGCTTGGCAGGGGGAGCGGTGGGAAATTCCCTTCCTCCACCAGTACGCAGAGAAAATCAATCTATAGAAGGCGACCTCTAATTTGGCGAACTGCAGCCGTCTTCGGAAATTATTCGCTCGACGTACCCATCAAGTACGCCTCGCTGCACGATTTCCTCCAGACGACTACATTTCATCCAAATTAGAGTCCGCAGATCGGTTTGTTGCTACATCCCGCCCAAGGCTGCCGCGGACAGAAAGCTTTGACTGTCATCGACGATCGCATTTCCACCTAACCTATGACTAACGACCACCTCCACGCCATCGAGGACCTGCACGGGAAGATCGACTCCGCGTGGGGGTTACTTTGACCTGGACCAATCCGAAACCGAGATCAAGAAACTGGAATGGGAGACGCAGCAGCCGGATTTCTGGTCCGATAACGTTCGGGCGCAGGAGGTCAGCCGTAAGTTGGCTGACCTTAGTGATTTCTACTGCAGCTGGTCGGACCTCCGGCAGGAGGTGGTCGAGCTGTCCGAGTTCGCCCATCTGGCCGCCGAGGAGGACGATTCCGCCGCGGAGAAGGAGATCGAACAGACCCTGGCCGGTCTTCGGGACAGGTTCGAGCGGCTCGAGTTCGCGACGCTCATGGACGGCGAGTACGACTCGCGCGACGCGATCATGGCGATCCATGCCGGCGCCGGCGGCACCGACGCCCAGGACTGGGCCGAGATGCTGCTGCGCATGTTCATGCGCTACGCCGAGCGTCACGGCTGGACGGTTCGCGTGCTCGACCAGCATCGCGGCGGGGAGGCCGGCATAAAGAGCGCCACCTTTTCCGTGACCGGCCGTTACGCCTATGGCCATCTCAAGGCCGAGGCCGGCGTCCACCGTCTGGTCCGTCTGTCGCCGTTCAACTCCGATCAGCTGCGTCAGACGTCCTTCGCCCTGGTTGAGGTCCTGCCCGATCTGGGTCAGGCCGTCGAGGTCGAGATCGACCCCAAGGACCTGCGCATCGACACCTTCCTGGCCGGCGGCCATGGCGGACAGGGCGTGCAGACGACCTACTCGGCCGTCCGCATCACCCACCTGCCGACCGGCCTGGTCGTCTCCTGCCAGAACGAGCGCTCGCAGACCCAGAACAAGGAGACCGCCCTGCGCATCCTCAAGGCTCGGCTGCACGCGCGCCTGCTGGCCGAGAACGAGCGGGAAAAGAAGCAGCTGCGCGGCGAGTTCACGAGCGCCGAGTGGGGGAACCAGATCCGGTCCTACGTCCTGCATCCGTATCAGATGGTGAAGGACCATCGCACCAAGTTCGAGACGGCCGACACGTCCGCCGTGCTGGACGGCGACCTGGACGGCTTCGTCGAGGCCTACCTGCGCCATTCCAAGTCGGGAGAGGTTTCTTCCGGCGGTTCCAACGACGGGGAATAAGAGTTTAGGGTTTCTTCGATCGGGCGGCAGTGGGGCATGAACGGTCTGGCCGTCGTTGCCTGCGACGGCCGGTCAGCGAGCCGTGGAGATAGGTCGGTTGCGGTCGCCTCGGTCAGACGGGCAGTCGAATTCATCTCGTTAAGTTTTCTGATGCACATACTAAAAGTGAACAGGTATCGGGTCACCAAGAGGGATCTGGCCGCAGCGCTGGAGGTGCTGCGGAACGGGGGAGTGGTGGTCCATCCGACGGAAAGCTCCGACGGCCTGGCGGTCGATCCGGCCAATCCGGCCGCGGTCCGGCGGCTGTTCGCGCTCAAGGGCCGTCCGGACGGCAAGCCGGTCCTGGTGGTGGCGGCTTCGGTCGGGCAGGCGCTGCGTCATGTCGGGCTGAGCCGGAGCATGAGGCGGCTGGCCGAGCGTCATTGGCCGGGTCCGCTGACGGTCGTCGGCCGTCCGCTGTCGTCGCTTCTGTCCGGCGGCGGGCGTTCCGGGAAGGCGGCGGGCGTCGCGATTCGGGTGCCGGCGTCGTGCTGGGCCCGGGCCCTGGCCGCCGGACTCGGACGTCCGGTCACTTCGACCTCGGCCAACGTGAGCGGCTCCAGTCCGGCCTATTCCGCGGCTGCCGTCCGTCGTGCCTTCGCCGGTTCAGCGCTGAAGCCGGACCTGATGATCGATGCCGGAACGCTGCCGTCGCGTCCTCCGTCCACGCTCGTTCGCGAACGTCGTGGTAGGATCGAAGTGCTGCGGGCCGGTCCGGTTCGCGTCATGCCTAACGATCGGTAGAGCCCAACACCATGCTCGGACATTCGCTGCATTTTCTGACCGGCTGTCTCGCCCCCCGTCCGTCGAGGGAGATGCGGGAGATATTCATGTCTACTGCGATTCGTTCGCTGGCCGTGGCCGCGGTCGGAATCTTCGAGCCGGTCTACCTGTACTCGTTGGGGCTGTCCGTGCCCGTCATCCTGCTGTTCTTCGCCCTGACCTTCCTCGGATACCTGCTGCTGCTCCCGCTGGGCGGACGGGTCTGCCGCAGGCACGGCTACGAGCACACCATGCTCTTCAGCTCGCCGTTCCTGATCGTCCACTACATGGCGCTGCTGGCCGTGCCGATATCGCCGGTATTCCTCGGCATGTCGGTCGTCGCCCGCTCGATCTACTCGACCCTGTACTGGCCTGGTTTCCATTCCAACTTCGCCAGCTCGAGCCGGGACGGGGAGTTGGGACGGGAAGTCTCGAACAGTGCGGCCATCACTTCCGTTGCCGCGGCCCTGGCTCCGGCCGTCGCCGCGGCCGTCATCGTCACGCTCGGCTTCAAGGTGCTTTTTATCTTCGCCGCGGTCCTGGTGCTGCTGTCGAACGTGCCCATGCTGCGGACGCCGGAGGTCTTCATGCCGCGCGATTTTCCGTACCTGCAGCCGTTCGGCAAGCTGGTGCGCGAGTTCCTGCATCCGCGCGTGCTGGCCTACTTCGGACTGGCCGAGCAGGTCGTGGCAGCGGTGGTCTGGCCGGTCTTCCTGGCGGTGTCGCTGTCCGGCGTGGTCGCAGTCGGTGCGGTCATCGCCCTGGCCCGGCTGGTCAACGTGCTGGTGACCCTCTACGTCGGCCGGCTGTCCGACGAGGAACGCCAAGCCGCCCTGCTTCGGAGCGGTGCCGTCTTCACCCTGACGTCCTGGCTGGTCCGTCCGCTCGTGGTCGGACCGCTCGGCATGTTCCTGATCGACTCCTACTACCAGGTCTCGCGCAACATGACCGCGGTGCCGTTCTCGGCCATCATGTACGGCCATACCCGGCACGACGACATCGTGTCCGCGGTCGTCCTGAACGAGATGAGCATCACCGTCGGTCGGGTGGCGATCTGCCTGATCCTGGCTGCGGTGTTTGCCTGGTCGCCGCTAAACCCCTGGTACGTCTCGTTCGTCGTGGCGGCCGGCTTCTCGGCCTTCTACACGCTGCTGCCGGCGCTCGGTCGGCAGGGGACCGGTCGGTCCGGTGCCGGCGCTTCGGTCCGTGACCCCAACGTGATTTAGGCACCATGGAAGTCTCCGAGATCAAGCGTCGCCTGAACGACCTGGGCCTTCGTCCGTCGCGTGACCGCGGGCAGAACTTTCTGCTGGACGATCGGGTGATCGAGGCGGCTCTGGACGCGGCCGGCGTCGCGGCCGGGGATCGGGTGCTGGAGATCGGTCCCGGGTTGGGCGTGCTGACCGAGGCCCTGCTGTCGCGCGGTGCGTCGGTGGTGGCCGTGGAGCTGGATCGCGCCCTGGCCGACCAGCTGGCCGAACGCATCCGTTCCGACCGACTGGAGATAGTCGTCGCCGACTTCCTGGAGCTGCCGGCCGATCAGCTGGTCGAGCGCTTCTCGTCCGGAGAATATAAGGTGGTGGCCAATCTGCCGTATTCGATTTCGAGCGACGCGCTGACCAGGCTGCTGTCCGTCGACCCTCGTCCGAGCGGACTGACCCTGATGCTGCAGCGCGAGGTGGCCGAACGGATCTGCGCCGAGCCGCCCCGAACCGGACCGCTGTCCGTCCTGGCTCAGGTGCACGGCGAGCCGCGGATAGTTCGGATCGTGCCGCCCGGGGCCTTTTGGCCGCCGCCCAAGGTCGAGTCGGCCCTGCTGCATGTCGGCCTACGTTCGGCTGAGGAGGTTCGTGTCCGACTGCTCGGCCTGGATCCGGAGAGCCTCATGTCGGTGGTTCGCCTGGGCTTCTCCTCTCGTCGCCGTCAGCTGAAGAACACCCTGTCCGGACGGTTTTCGCCGGAGCTGCTGTCGGCGGCCTTCGTCGAGTCGGGAATCGGTCCGACCGACCGGCCGGAGAGGCTGACGGTCGACATGTGGATTAGGCTCGTCGTCGCGCTTACTCGGTAGCCGGTTTTTCTGTTATCATGAATCTGCCTTTCGGGGACAGTTTATTTTTTTGCCGTCAGGACGGAGGAGATAAAATGTCCGTCGGTCTTGTTCGGATACCGTTGATCTTCGGCCGTCTCGCGTGGGCCGACCGCCTGTCGGTCGAAGTGGCGAATTTTTCTTCCGGCTTGGGCGTTTTTTCCGTAGACCGCGTCTTAAGCCGCATGCTATAATTTCGTTCGGACATGATCGACCGACCAACGCTTACTGCGCACCAGAAACTCGGCCTCGGAGTGATCGTCGTCATCGGTCTGACCACCCTGATTTTCGGAATGTTTCAGCTGCGCCGCTCGATCTTCGATCCGCTGTCTCGAGACGGCGGCATCGATCTCAAGACACCGGAACAGATCGAGGAGGAGCGCATCGCCGCACTGAAGGCGGCCGACACCGACCAGGACCAGCTGAGCGACTACGACGAGCTGTACCTCTTCCGCACGAGCCCCTTCCTGTCCGATTCCGATTCCGACGGACTGGCCGACGGGGTCGAGGTAGCCCGGTCGAGCGATCCGAACTGTCCGGTCGGGAAGGTTTGCCGACAGGTCTCGTCCAACACTTCCGTCTCGTCTGACAGCGGCAGCACGGGCAGCAACACCACTTCCGCTCCGCCGAACGTCTCTCCGGACGAGGCCACCATACTCCAGGCCATGGAACGGGTCTTCGGCGACATCAACGAGCTGACTCCGGAGAAGATGAACGACCGCCTGCAGACGCTGAGCCCGGAGGCCTTGAGGTCGTTCATGCTCGAGATCGGCGTTCCGCAGCAGATGCTGGACCAGGCCGATGACGCCACGCTGCGCCAGCTGCTCATGGAGACGATGGGCGAGATGCCGACGCAGGACGAGTCGGCTCCGACGGAAGGTCTGACGGAATAGGAATCTCGTCCACCCTAACGACTTACCTATCACTAAGATGAAGGGGGACCGCAAAAGGGGCACTTTCAGGAGGCTCGCCGCCGCCTGTCTGCTTTTCGTTTTTGGGGTCGGTTTGGCGTTGCCGGCGCTTTTCGCCAATGCTCGTCCGGCGCTGGCCTTTCCGACCGAGGACATCGTGACCGAGACCCAGACCACCGTGGTCAACGTTTTCAATACCATAAAGGATAACCTGGTCGAAGGTGCGGTCAGCGCGCTCGTGAACGGCGCCAACTACTTCCTGTCCAAGATGGCCTACGAGCTGGCCGTGTCGCTCACTTCCGACTGTCCGGGCCAGACCGTCTGCTGGGACAGCACCAATCTCAAGAGCGGACTGGAGAATGCCTGGAAGGGTGCGGTCGGTGAGGCTGTCGGCACGCTGTCCGAAGTCGGCGGGTTCAGCGAGATCGGCTTCAACCTCTGCGATCCGTCCAATCCGCTGACCGCCCTGCGCATTCAGGTCGGCGTCTTGGATTCGGCCGGCGGTGCGGCGGCCACCGAGCCGCGCTGTTCGTTTCAGTCGATCCGCGACAACTGGAGTTCGCTGCAGGATGAGCTGACCTCCGACGAGGCGCTCGATGCCTTCATGCCGCAGTTCAGCCCCGGACAGTCCGGGCTGGGGGTAGCCCTGGGAATTTTCGGCCGTACGGAGCAGCTGGAGTCAGATGCGCTGGCCGAGGCAACGCTCAAGCGCATCACCCAGGCGGCGGCCGGCGGCGGTTTCTCCGACGTCGTCGATCCGGTTTCCGGACGCATCCTCTCGCCGAGCTCGGTGGTCAAGAGCGGCTTCGAGCGTATGGAGAAGGAGAAGGAAGAGGCACCGCGCGAGTCGCAGGAGAGGACCAGCGCCGGACAGATCGCCAAGGGCGCTGTCCTGTCGGTCGTGGTCAATACCGTCCAGACTTTCGTCCAGACCTTCGTTTCCCGCCTCTGGAACAAGTTCACCTCCGGACTGCTGTCCGCCGAGGAGGCGATAACCGCCCAGCCGGACATCATCCTGTCCGAGGAGGGGCTGTTCCGTCCGCCGGGCCGCCGCACGTCGCGCGAGGTGCTGACCAGGCTGCTGACTCCGCCGTCTCGCGAGGTCGGCGCGGTCGATCCGCTGCTCAACTTCACGGTCTGTCCGCCGACGAACCGGCTGCCGGACAATTGCGTGATGGATTCTCAGTTCGCCAACGCCGTGCGCATCGCCGGCGCTACGCCGCTGACCGTCGCCCAGGCCATCGAGGAAGGGTATCTGCACGGCGAGTGGCCGCTGGTTTCGGCCGGCGATCCGCGCAACCAGGATCCGTTCTGCTACACTAACGGCTACTGCGAGGGCAACCTCAAGAAGCTGCGGGCAGCCCGCGTGCTGCCGATCGGTTGGGAGATCGCCGCCTCGCAGGCCTACGGTCCGTACGCCAACTTCACCCTGCAGGACGCCATCTCCTCGTTCCACGACTGCAACGAGGTCGGCGAGCGCGACAGCCGCCATCCTTTCTGCAATCTGCTCAATCCGGAGTGGGTGCTTAAGGTTCCGCCGGCCCAGTGCCGCGCTCAGTCCTACGGCGCCGGCCTGGTCTCACCGGAGATACCGCAGCGCATGGAGGAGTGCGTCGACTACCGCACCTGCCTCAAGCAGGACGACTACGGAAACTGCGTCGGCGGCTGGGGCTACTGCGTCCGCGAGCGGAACGCTTGGCGCTTCAACGGCGACCAGTGTCCGGCCCAGTTCAGCACCTGCCGCATGCTCAATCCGTCCGACGGCGGGTCTCCGGTGAGCTACCTGATGAACACCGTCGACTTTGGCGTTTGCAATGCCGACAACGTCGGTTGTCAGGACTACGCGACCGACCTGAATACCGTTTCCTGTCAGACTGTCGCTCCCTGCGAGGGTGAGGGCGGTCGCGGCTGCCAGGTCGGCTGTACCGTTCTGGACGGGGCCAAGACCTGTTCCGGCGGCGGGATCTCCTGCCGGTCATACAGCGCCTGCGACAGCGCCGACGGCTGCGAGATCGGCTGCGAGGTGACCAACGGCCAGAACTCCTGTGCCTCGTCGGTCGGGCTGCCTGCCGACAAGTCGGATGACTGGATGAGCCGCCCGGTTCGGTACTTCAACGGACGGGTCGAGAGCTGCGACGCTCGCGACGTCGGCTGCACGACCCTGATCAAGCTCTCCCCTCGGGAATCTCTCAATACGCTCAAGAACAGCAGTTTCGAGAGCCAGGACGACACCAACCGCGACGGGCGGTCCGACCGACCGATCGGCTGGGTGTTGCCGGCCGGACAGGTGCCGGACGGCCGAACCGGTTCGGTCGCCAGCGATTTGGATGGCGTGCCGGACGGCCGAAACATGATTCTCCTGCAGAAGGGCGGCGGCGGAGCGGATGGCGTCCTGGGAGTGGTGGCCTGCAACGATCCGGGCGGCTGCGTCCGTGAGGACGGGGGATATTCCTGTGTCGTGCCGCAGGGGCAGGTCGAGTGCATTTACGGCGATCGCGTGGTTCACGGTCTGGTGGCCCTGCGTCCGGGGCAGCTGCATACCGTGTCCGGCGTGTTCGTCTCGGCTGCCGACAACAAGCCGGCCAGCGGTCGGATAATCGTCAGCTTCTTCGACCAGAGCGGGGCACGGGTCGCGCCGGGCCGAGTGTCGGCGATCTCGTCCTTCAGCAGCTACATGAGCGCCTACGACTCGACTGTCGGGGTCGGCGGAACCGATCCTTGCAACGCGGTCGGTGATACGGTCGTCCTTGATTTCGTCGGGATCCCAAACACCCTGACCCAGGTGCGTGCCGCCTGCTCGTTCTACGTCAGCAACCCGAACGTGGCCCAGGCTTCCATAGAGTATGCGGCCAGCCGTCTCCCGAACGGGTCCAATGCCTACCTCGATGCCGCCCAGTTTGAGCAGGGGGCGCTGACCCGCTACCATGGCGGCTATTCGGTCCAGCAGACCCAGACCGTCAAGCTTGCGCCGGCCTACCTGGAATGCACCGGCGAGCCGAACGACCGGCCGGAATGCGCGTCGTTCGCCCGCGTCTGCCGTGAGAACGAGGTCGGCTGCGAGAGCTACACCCCGACGAACGGCGACCCGTCCGTGCCGGGCATCATCTCTGACCAGGACTACTGTCCGGCCGAATGCGTCGGCTACGACATGTTCTTCCAGGAGGAGACGGACTTCGAGTCGCGTCCGGCCCAGGCCGACAACTTCATTCCGTCGACGGCTCGTCAGTGCTCGGCCACCGAGGTCGGCTGCACTTCGTTCACTAATCTCGAGAACGAGGCAGTTGAGTACTTCTCGCGCCTGCGTATCTGTTCTGCCCCCGACGACCGGGACGTCGAGACTTTCTATACTTGGGAGGGTTCCGACACGACCGGCTTCCAGCTGCGTTCCTGGGCCCTGAAGAGGACCGAGGATGCCGCGCCGGAGGGCGTCAGTCCGGTCGGTGAACCGACTCCGTTGCTGCAGAAGATGACCGATCTGTGCCTGGACGGGCGATGCGGCGAGGCACCGTGCGTCCGCCTCGATCCGGGCAATCCCAACCTCTGCGTCGACGCTCCGGCCGATCCGGCCGACCGCGACGGGTTCTGCTCGCAGGAATCCATCGACCGGGGTGACTACGACTGCCGCGAGTTCTACGACAGTGACGGGAGCCGCCATTTCCGCCGGCTTTCCTCGACCATCGTCGCCACCGCCGACTGCAGCCGCTACCGGCTGTCTGGCCGGTCGCAGGAGGACTGCGAAAAGTGGAACGGCGACTACGACGCCCCGCGTGGCGAGTGCATCTATCGGGCTTCGGCCAGCTGGAGCCGGACCTGTTCGGCCGCTGCCGCCGGCTGCCGCTCCTACCGCGGCAACGCCGCGACCAACGTCAGGACAGTCTTCGTCGACGACTTCGAGTCGGAGATATCCTCGCGCTGGGGCGGATTCGGCGGACGGGGACTGGAGCAGTCGTCGGAGTCGGTGATCGTCGGCGGACATTCGCTCCATCTGCAGGGCGGCTCCGCTGTCCGTCGGGCCAGCGGTCCGTCGGTGTCCTCCGGCAACCTGTTCTCCGTGTCCTTCTGGGCGCGCGGCAACGGTTCGGTGACGGCCTCGGTGGTCCAGGCCGCGAGCGGCACCTGTCCGACCCTGGTCGACCAGGACACTCCGTCCTGCGATGCCGCCGGCGGCTGCCTCTGCCGTGACGACTACGGCCATTCCTGCACCATTCTCAACGATGAGGTGTCGTGTCTGGTCGATCCGGTCGAGACGGCCGAGCTGGCCGTGTCCGACCCGGTGGCGGTCACCACCGACTGGCGGCGCTACGAGATCGGTCCGGTGGCCCTGGGGGTGTTCTCGACCGTCCCCGGATCGTCGGAGACCCTTCGCCTGGCGGTGGGCGGCGCCGGGGAAGTGGACGTCTACCTCGACAACGTCGTCTTTACCCATGTCCGCGACAACATCAACGTCATCCGCGGCTCCTGGAACACGCCCGACTCGTGCAACCGCACCTCAGTCGGCGCCTACTCGCCGCTCGAGATGCTGGGCTGCCGGCAGTACACGACCAGCCAGAGGGCGACGGTCAACCTGCGTTCGATAAGCAACCTCTGCCGTGACGTGTCGGTCGGCTGCTCGGCCTACTCCGACACCAAGAACACCACCGACACCGTCGGTCCGCAGACCTACGGGGCCGTCTGCCGCCTGCCGGTGGCCTGCGGCACCTCGCCCAACTGCTCCTGCGACTATGAGGCGACCAACCCGGCCGACGCGGCCCATCCGCTGATCGTTAACGATGCCTGCCGCGTAGCCGTCGGCGAGACCGAATGCCGGTTCACCTTCGACGGCCTGGACGCCTCGGGCGATCCGGCCGACTATCCGGACCGGTTCGTCGTGCCGGCCGACGAGCGGATACATCTCGTCGTCACCTCCAAGGATTCCTGCGCCGTCACTTCCGTCGGTTGCCGTAACTTGGGACTGCCGACCGTCGACTACGAGCGTCAGTGCACCCTGCGTGACCCGGCCGGCGCGGAAATAGAATGTGCCGACCCGGATGGCTGCGAATGCGTCGATCCGACGTTCGGCGACAGCTGTATCGTCGGCAACGGCCGAAAGTCGTGCTATGTCGCCCTCGACGAGGGGACGGTCTCTTCCTGGAAGGGGGTTGCGGTCAAGGACGATCCTTCCAAGTACGACCGGACGCTGTGCCAGGCCGACGCGGTCGGCTGCCAGTCCTACAAGGCGGCGGACGGCGCCTACTACATGAAGAGTCCGGGCAACCAGGTCTGCGAGTTCAAGACCAACGTCCAGTACAACGGTCGGGTGACCAGCGGCTGGTTCCGAAAGTCGCCATCGGGCAGCATCTTCCCGTGCTACGACGACCTGCTGGTCGAGGGCGCGACCTACGGCATCTACCGCAACCGGGACGCCAGCTATTCGGGCTGGGTCGGAGCCTGTCCGGCCGAGTACGACCGCTGCGAGGAGTTCCTGGACCCGAACGATACGACGGAGACCGGCGCCTCGAAGGCCTACTACTATCTGGACAACACCAAGCTCGACCGGGCGGCCTGCGGCGGCCAGGCCAGCCTGAGCCGCGGCTGCGTTCTCCTGAACCAGACCAGCCTGGCCAAGACTTCGTATTCGACGGCCGCGACGTACTTCCGCAGCCAGCGCGAGGCCGGCGGCGGTCCGGTCTCGCCGGTCAGCTGCTCGCCGGGTTCGACCGACCAGAACTGCCAGAACCGCTGCTACCGCCTGGCCGGTTACTGCACCGGCAGTGGTGACCCGTGTTCGGAAGACGATCAGTGCGGCGTCGGACAGAGCTGCAACGGCGTCGACCATTGGGGAAACTCCTGCCTGGTCGACAAAGACTGCGACCTCGGGCTGGGTGAGAACTGCCGGAACGTGGTCGGCACGCCCGAGTTCGGCAACGACACCAACACCGTCATGAAGGTCCGCCAGGACCGCGAATGCGCCGAGTGGCTCGAGTGCGACCAGTACTCGCTGCCGGTCTACGACTCGGTCAAGGGCCGCTGGACCGCCCGCTGCGCCGGCGTCAGCACCTGCCAGAGCAACATGCGCGTCGGCGACAGCTTCGTCTGCACCGACTTTAAGGACACGCCCAAGAAGGTGCTGACCGCAGGCGACTATGCCGCCCGCGATACTTCGTGGCGCGGTCTCGAGTACTCCGGCTACAGCATCATCGACCGCTATCCGCCGCAGTTCCTGAGGGCCTACAAGATCACCACCGGCCAGTGCCTCGAGAGTGGGGAGGGCGAGGACCAGCCGGTCCGCCGCCCGAACGGCTCGATCGTCCGCTGCCGCACCGCGTCCCAGTGTCGGGCCGTCTGCGACAGTGACGAGGCTGACTGCGTGGCGGCCGACGTGCACTGCAGCGCCCCGCTGGCCGGCGTCTGCCTGGGCGGCGACTTCTCCAACCAGTCCTGCAATTCGGACGCCGACTGCTCGACTCCCGGAGAGTCCGGCCGCTGCTCGCTGTCCGAGTTCGACACGACCCGTTTCGGCATCCGGCTGAACCTGTGCCGGGCCGGAGACCGGATCGGCCAGAGCTGCTATTCGGACGAGAATTGCTTCATCAACCCTGCTGCGGTCCAGGCCGGCGCCTGCGCCGTGAGCTGCACCCAGGACGAGGTCACGCCGGATGGACGCGACGGCTGTCCGTCGGACGGGCATGACCCGAGCTGCATCGGCGCCGGCTGTCCGGCACCACACGGCACCTGCGTGGAGAGGGGATGCGTCTACGACTACCGCGGCGGACCGCTGCGTTCGGACGACTGGGACAACGCCCCGTCCTGCCGGGCCTATCCGGAGGCCGATTCGCCGTTCCCTCAGGACGTCCTGAATACCGAGGGCGACCAGGTGAAGTCGCTCCGGGAGGCAGGGGCCACGGCCGGCTACGACGCCAGCGGCAATCCGGTGCAGAAGCAGGCCCAGTATCGCGGGGCCAACGTCTGCTATGAGGGCAACAGCTGCGAGTGTTCGTATGCGCGCGTAGCCTACGGTTCCGGCAATAGCAAGGTGCGTTTCCAGTCTCCGGACCGGTCGATCAAGTACCGCGCCACGCCCGAACGCGGACAGGTGGGCGATTTCGTGGCCGGTTCTCCGGCACCGGGCGTCTGCCTGAGCGGTCCCTTCGACGGACGCAGCTGCACTCCGGGAGTAGAGGGGCAGTGCGGTCCGATCAACGAGGGCGGGTCGTGCGTGGCCATCAGCTCGTACACGTTGGCCCTGGGTTGGCCGGGCTTCTGCGTCGACCAGAACGAGTCGCGTTCGCTCTACGGCAGCGAGGATAAGCTGGGCTGCAACCTGTGGCTGCCGCTCGACATGGTGCCGGGCCTGTCCGACTCCTACAGCTACTCGCCGGAGGCCGGTTTCCAGTCTCCGGTGCCGAACCTGACCTACTGCGCGGAGGCGAGGGGGTACGGTGAGGGTGACTACAGTCGAGGCGTCTGCTCAAACGACATGCTCACCAGATGCTTCGACGACGAGATGTGCGAGGGCGGCGTATGTCTTAACTACGCCAAGCTGGTGCATAAAGAGGAGGCCTACGGGTCGCCTCTGAGTCATGAATACGATCAGGCGTCGGCTGACGATCAGGATCATTGGTTTCATTTTGACGAAGGTGAAGGTGCTAGAGAAAGAAGGGATTCTTGTCCTGCTGGTCGTCGTAACGATTGCAATACTCACTATCAAACAACCGATCCTATCGCTTGGCCGCTGGAGCGACTGGCCGGCATCGGCGTCAAGTTCAACCGCGGCATGATTACCATGTCAGAGGACAACGGTTGGGGCTTTGCCCTGCACTGGAACGGTGCCGACGATCACATGCGCGAGTCCAATCTGGAGATTTTCAGCGTCGGTGGTACGCCATACATCAAGAATCAGGCCAGCGATAGCGGTCTGGACTGTCTGGACTGGCTCAAACAGGGCCGACCCAACGATTCTCCCTGCCATAATGGTTACAGTCAGGGTAAGCAGAACTGCATTGCGGCTTGGGCTCACGATGACGGAGCTGGTCAGGTTTCTATCGAAACCGTTATCTGCGGTTCTGATCCGGTGGATATCAAACATTGGGTACCGGTTGACGGCGCCTGGTTCTACCTGCGCGAGGAATGCACGGTCTTGGACGTGGTCAGCGACCAGACGGCCTATCCGTCGAACGTGGCCTGGACCGATCGGCTCTATGATCTCAACGGCGGTCGGCCGGTGACGGTGGACAACCTGGGAGAGGCGATGGCCGGCACCCTGCTCGGTCTGGAGAGCCATTACTGGGTCGGTCCTTCCCTGCGCGGGCTGGACGAGGCCGGGCTCGATCACGCTCCGCTGGGGGCGATCGCTCCGCAGTTCTCGCCCGAGACTGATCGGTTTGAGCGGCCTATTCCGGTCGTCGGTGCTCTCGGCACCGAAAGCGCCGGCAGTCCCTATACCTTCGTCAGTCAGGATGACGAGAACCAGACGGTCGACTTTCAGGCCTCGGATCCGCTGTTCGGTCGGGACATCGCGGCTGGTTTGCCGATGTCGTGTCTGCAGAACTGCAATGTGCCGGAGTCTTTAGAAGATACTACTCCAGTAGGAGGATTTGGTGAGGGGGTAAGGCGTTTAGGCAATCTTTTTGCCAAAATGTTTGATTATCTTACTTGGAATGAAGAAACCTCTGGATATGTTCATCCATTGGCTTTGGGTGGATTGATTGATGTATATCGCGACTACCGGGTCCAGGTGATTGCCCAACATCAGGCGCCTCAGGTTTTTCCGGCCGACACCGGTTCCGAGAGCTGCACCAACGACGGTCGGACCTGTCCGGAGATCTCCACTGCGCCCGGCCTGTCGGTCGACGGCCATCAGCGTGACGTCTGCTACGACGGCGGCTTCGCCACCAACGTCGAGCTGGCCTACTACGCCTTCGCCGACAGCAACCACATGCCGATTCGTCGGCACATCATCGACTACGGCGACGGCTCGGATCCGCTGCGGCTCGACGGGTCGTTCAAGAATCGGCGTGGGCTGGACGACGCCAGCCGACAGATCTGCGGCAGTGATGCCACCGACTGGGGGCTGTCCGCCGACGCCTGCGACTCGTCCTATATGAGCTTCAAGAAGACCTATGTCTGCACCGAGGCC
>JBDRRB010000043.1:0-17284 GCA_043825985.1 bacterium
GGCCGTCCTTCATGCTGACCACCAGGTTCCACTTGGACTCGATCAGGTAACCGGTCTTGCCGCCGAGGACGATCAGCCCGTTGTTCGGATCGGTCAGCAACTTGTTGGTATTGGTAAGCGTATGCGGTTCGGTCCCCGCCTCAAACGAATATTGCGCGGTCGAGCAGATCCGTCGGAGCTGATCGCGGTTCCAAGCCTCCAGCGCCAGCGCAGCTAGCTCACGTGCGGTCGAAACGTTGCGCACGTCGAGCCCGGAAGGGTCGAAGAACGAAGTGTTGGCCAAGCCGAACTCCTCGGCCTCGTCGTTCATCATCTCCACCAGGTCGTCCATGTCCCCGCCGGAGACGATCCGACCGATGGCATGGGCCGCGTTGTTGGCCGAACCGACCAGCATCGAGTACATCAGGTCGGCGAAGGTCATGGACGTGCCGACCGGTACGCGCAGCCGGGCGCCGCCGATCTCGTCCTCGGCCATGAGCGACCGCCCCGAACTGAAGTCGATCCTCCGGTCCACCGCCAGGATGCCGGTCATCAGCTTGGTGATCGAGGCGACCGGATGCAGCCGGTCGGCGTCGTCGGCCAGAAGGACCTTCCTGGTCGGTAGGTCGATGACGAAGACGGACGAGGCCGTGACCAGCGACGGGCGGAAATCGGCCGAACCGGCGACCCTGACCGGCGCCGCGGCGACGTCGCGCAGGCTGAGCGCCCGCGGGCTGGAGGCGACGTTCGCCTGTCCGCCGGCCATGACGCGCCGAGCCTGGGCAGTGCCGTACCACCACAGGGCGTCGTGCTCACGGAAGCCGAACCGGAAGGCCCAGTCCTCGAGGTTGGCAATGTCGCCGACCCGGGCGGAAGCCACGGGCAGCCAGGTCACGGAGTCGACCAGCGACTGGAGATCGCCCCGCTTGCCGTAGACGGTCTTGAGCGCAGCCCGGGCGGACAGCAGGTCAGGCTCGGACGACTGGATCGGGGCGCGGCCGGCGGCCGACACGGCCGGGGACGGCTGGACCGAGGCGGCGGCGGATACGGTGCCGGAGTCAGCGCGCCACTCATGGCTGCTCCAGGTCCAGCGGGCCAGCTTGGCCGCATCGTCGAACAGCGATTCCTTAGAAGGCGCGCCGGACAGGGCGACCGCCAGCCGGCGTTCCCCGTCGTCCGACCGCATGTCCACCATCAGGTGCCAGCCGGACGAATTCAGGTAGCCGACCTTGCCGCCGTAGACGTAGAGGCCGTTGTTCGGGTCGGTCAGCAGGCGGTTGGCGCTCTCGACGGTCGTTCCGGCGACGGTTCGGCTGGCGGACGACAGGGCCCGACGGACGCTGTCGTCGGCCATCGACTCGATCAGCGCGGCGGCGGCCTCACGGACAGTGGTCAGGTTGCCGTCCTCGGTGCCGGTCGGACCGGTAAAGACGGTTGAGGTCAGGCCCCAGGACTTGGCCAGCGCATTCATCCGCGGGACGAAGGCGGCCGTCCCGCCAGACGCCAGGGCCAGCGACAGCGCGGCGTTGTTCGCCGACCCGGTCAGCGAGGCGTAGATCAGGTCACCGACGGTGACGCGCGAGCCGACGGCGGAGACGAACTGCACCCCGCCCGTCGTGCCCGACGACAGGATGGCCGGCGATTCCGGGGAAAGACCGGACTGCAGCGCCGCGACGACTGTGACCAACTTGGCCACCGCCGCGTCGGCATGCGGAGCGTCGGCGTTCACCTCAAAGACGGTCCGGCGCGATCCCAGGTCGACGACCAGGGCCGAGGTCGAGCCCAGCCCGGACGGCACGAAGTCGGACGACGAGGACGAGCGGACCGGAACCGAGACGCCGGTCCGCGGCATGAGGGCACGCGGCAGCGAACTCGACGGCCGGCTGACGGGCAGGCAGTACCAGGACAGCTCGGACTGCTCCCGGCAGCCGTAGCGACGGGCCCAGTCCTCCAGTCCGGTGATGTCGCCGGTCCGTGCCGGGGCGGTCGGCAGCCAGGTCACGGAGTCGAACAGCGACTGGAGGTCTGCTCGGCGCGAATAGACCGACTTCAACTGCAGTCGAGCCTGCTCCAGTCCGCCGCTCTCCCCCGTCTCCGCGGCGAGCGCCGCACCGACCGGACCAAAAGCAGCGGCCAGCAGCAGGACCACGGACACCGCGATCAATTTTCTGTTCAAAAACTTCATGCTGAAAAACAAGCCAAACTGCATGCAGGCTTTAGGTTGAATGAAGTTTACCTGCCTGGAGGGAATCACGACGCGAATCGTACTGAAAACGTACGATGAGCTAGTGATTCTCGAAGGCAGGTGAAATTCGTCGACCTAAAGACTGCCTTAATATATTCGCCGAATTTCCGTCCCGGTGTAGTAATAGCGGAGAATCTCAGTCCAAGTGGCGCCGGCAGCCGCGCGACCGACGGCATCCGCGGCGGACATGCCGACCCCGTGCCCCCAGAGCGTCTTGCCCGCGTCGTACGGGGCGGGAACCGACACCAGCCAGGGCTTGCTGCCGTACCAGACTTCGGACCAGGATCGGGTCCGTCCGTCGGACCGCGAGAAGTACGGCGTCACCACCATCTCGCCGTTGTAGGTCACGACCGCACCGCGCGTGTCCTCCACTGCCCGGACCACGTTCGGCCGCACCAGCTCGGAGACGTAGCCCTTGTAGACCTGGTCGCCGGCGCCGGTGTTTACGTCATGGTACTCGGACTTGTGCTTGCCGCCGATCGACAGCACGTAGAGGGCATAGGTGCGGGCCGCGGTGACCAGCGCCTTCTGGTATTCCTGCGGCGAGCCGTTCGAGGTCTCGGCCAGTCCGCGCATGTAGTCCTCGATCGGCAGCTCCTCGATCACCCACAGCCGACCGGTCGAGCGCATGTAGTGGACCGACAGGTCGCCGCGGAAACGGTTGAAGTTGATGCTGGTGTCCCAGGTCGGACGGTTCTCGTAGTTCGATATCTCGAGGATGGTGCCGGCCGGATCGTCCGGCCTGAGATGCACATGATAGTCGCTGACGTAAGTGTAGGCGCCGTTCGTGACGGTATAGCGGAGCGTGGCGACGTCGAACAGCACGGTGGTCACGCCCGACAGCTGGCGCACCGGCAGGTGGTTGAGGCCCTCGACCAGGGTGTACGTCCCGGCGGCGGTGAAGACGACCGGATTGCGGTCGTAGAGCAGTCCGACCCGGATGTTCGGCCCCTTCGAACCAGAGCTGGAGAACTCGCTCACCATGCTGTCCGGCGCGACGGCCGACACGCTGCCGCCCGTGACCTCGACCGGTATCTCGACCATGCCGCCCTCGATCGGCTGCTCGCCGGCGTAGAGCGTGAAGCGCGTGCTGTATAGACCGTTGGACCGCGGCGCGCGCAGGCGGACGTCGAAGAAGGCCAGCTGTCCCGGTTCGGCGCGGTCCTGCTGCAGGATGGCCGGATAGTCCTCGGTCCAGGTCGGATCGCGGAACTGCTGGGCGACCGCGGTGGCGGCCCGGATGCGAACCGGCTCGCTGCCGTACTTGACCCACGGCAGCAGCCCGACGTTCTTGAAGGCCACGCGGAAGTTCTGGGTGTCGCCGGCGGCCATGGTCAGCCGCTCTCCGCTCGCGATCATCTTGAGCGCGGCGAACCCGTTGGCGGTCTGCACGATGTCGGTCACGCCCGGTCCATTGCCTTCGGTCAGGGCCTCCGCGGTCGAGGCGGTCGTGGCGGCGGACGTGCTGCCCGAAGCTCCGGACGAGGCGGCGACCTGGGTGGACTGGCCGACAACGACAGTCACGGTGAACTGTCCGCCCGAAATCCAGGCCCTGTCCTCGGCCGCCAGGTGGAAAGTCTCGCGGTATGTCCCCGGCGCGGACGGCGCATGCAGACGAAACGACACCGTGCCGAACTTGCCGGGCGCCACCGACGGCGTCGACAGCCGGGCTGGCTGGTCCGGACGGTACCAGGACACGTCGCGGAACGCGCTCGCGCGGTACTTGGGGTCGAAGGTGTAGATCGAGACGAAATTGGCGCCGTCCGAGAGCCAGGTCGCGGAACCGACGTTCTTGAAGTCGACCGAGAAGGTCTGCGACTCCCCCGGCTGCAGGCTGACCGTCTGGGCGGACCGGCTCAGTTCCTGCGCGGCGTAGGTCCCGCCGGACGAGACCGTCGGCGCGGCGGCAGCCGGTACGGCCGAAGCCACAACGGCGGCAGACTTGCGCACCCGAACCGTCACGCTGAACTGCCCGCCCGGTATCCAGGCCAGGTCCTCGGCCGCCAGGTGGAAAGTCTCGACGTATTCGCCCTCAGCCGCCGGTGCGCGCAGAACGAACTTGAACATGCCGATCTGCCCGGGCACGACCGGCGTGGCAAGCCTGGCCGGCTGAGTCGGCAGGTACCAGGACGGATCCTGGAACTTGCTGCTCCGGTACTTGGGGTCGTAGGTGTAGATCGAGACGAAGTTGCTGCCGCCGTTGGCCCACAGCGCGGTTCCGGCGTTCTTGAAGCCGACGGTGAACTCGACCGGCTGGCCGGGCGCGACCTCCACGACTTGGGACGAGCGGATCATCTCCTGGGCCGCATAGCCGTAGCCGGCCGCATCAGCCGAACCGATCCAACCGCCCGAGACAACCGCCGCAGCGACAAAAACGGCCGTCGCCACAACGCGAAGGCCAACTTTTCTCATCCCAAAACCGATTTTCCTCAGGAACCCCATGCCTCCGTTTCTCCTTAGAGCCTATCTGATATCAGGCAGGCTCTTAACGTTAGCTTCGGTCCTCTCCAGACGTAATCATATCAAAAAATCCAAGTATTGGCCATGCCCGCATGGGCACTAAGGGAGAAATTTGAAGCAAAAAAATCACCGCCTCGCTCAAATAGGCGGAAGTTGGCCTGAGCCGATGAGGTCTCAGACAATACCTGGCGTTTTGTCATAAAAAAACGGCCCCGTCATGCGACAGGACCGTAAAGGTCGTTTGTTTGGGGCCGAAGCTGCCCCCTATGACTGAGCAGACGGCGCCGACTCCGGAAGTTCGTCCGTCTGATCCGAAGCGCCGTCCTCCGCTGCCGGACCACTGCCGCCCCCGAGAAGCTGGCGATACTTCATCCTGAGAGCTTCGATCAGCTCCCACCTCGCGTCCGCCAGTCTTTCCGAACCGAGCGCGTCCGACAGCATTCTCTCGATCTGACTCTTGTTCACGAGACAGCCGGCAATATCCGAAAGGCCGACGAGTGCCGCCGTAAGAATCACCGCAGCATACTGATCTCGGGGGACGATGACCTCCTCCATGAAGACCACGGCATCGACCAGCGGGGCATCGATCATCGTGTCAGGCTCGAACCCGCGGCCGCACAGGACGTCGGTGAGCAGCTCCATCATCTGCTTCCGGTCTTCCCGACCGGCGCGTTCGGCGAATTGGGTCAGGCCCCTGTAGCCGGCGGCACGGACGTCTTCGAAGCCGGAACGAATCGCCTGGCCGACAAGGTACCACCAGACTTCACCGTCCACGTAAGAGGAGGCGACGTCGAGGATCGTGACCATGATCCATTTAAAGTCGGTGCCGAGTTCCTGATGAAGGAACTCATAGATCAGCGACCGGCCTTCCGAGTCGACTGTTCTGAGCAGGACACGAACGACGTTCCTTTCGACCTCCTCATCAGACGTCTTGTTCTTAAGGATCTCGGTCAGGGCGGCGACCAACACCATCGACGGATCGGCACCATCCAGGATCTCGACGAGTTCGAGAAGGATTTCCCTGGAAAGCTTGTACTCCATGAGCAGGGCCCGACAGACCCGGACCAACCCACGCTCACGACTCGGGAACCCTCTGAGGAGAGTGACCAGCTTGGGTACATCGACGCCCTCCACCTCCGGACCGATGAGCTCAGCCAGGCAGTTCAGGACACCGGGAATCTGGCTGCCGAGCAGCAGCCCTAATGCCCGGTTCAAGTAACTATCATCCATCTTCGGCAGGACGGCCGAAAGGAGCGGGACGAATTCCGGCCGGCCGTGTATCAGCAGAAGCTGCAGGATCCCGACGGTCAACTCGTCCCCGTGCATATCCTGCAGCTCCAGGGAACACAGTCCGCCCAAGCCGTAGTCCATCAGGACCTCGATGGCATCCGGCGCTCCGATGTCCAGAAGCGAACCGGCAGCGGCCAACTTCTCTTCCGTCCGGCCCTTGAGGTGAAGCATCCGCTCCAGGGAGCGGATGACAGCGGCTCGGGTAGGTCCATCCAACCGGGCCGCCGCTTCATCAGACCAGCCCAGCCGACCCAGGCCGTCGGCCGCCTCGCATCTGACCTGCCAGTACGGATCGTCGACGCACCTAATCAGGGCCTGCACGGCCGCCTCGGCCAAGGGGTTCGGACGAAGCGACAGGAGATAGCAGGCCACGGCGCGGATGAAGCGAAATTCGTTTTCCTCTCGAATGTCCGCGTCCGTCGTCGAACAGGAACCAGTCAGTGCGATCAGCTGTCCGGTGGTGACTTCCGAAAAATCTTCCGGCTTGCACAACGAGCTAACCTGAAACGTACCGTCGCCAGCCACACGTTCCCAATCCGGATCCAATGCGAGAATGAGGTTCTTAGCCTCTTCCAATCCTCTATCAGTTCTCATCTCTACACCTTCCTTTCAAGTTCCTAGCCTACCCTCGCAGGCAGACAATGCTTAGCAAAAAATACCTTACCGGTCAAGGCGGGAACGACCCCCCGACGCCCGAACGGCGAGGCGGCGGCCGGCGGGCATAGTATAATTCACTCATTCCCGACATCAATCAGTTCCGCACCGGAACGCTGACGACAAAATATGAAAAAGTCAGGACCCAAGACAGTCAGGGCAGCGGCCGGGCTGCTGCTGACCGCCGCCATCCTACTGGCGACGATGCCGATCAACTACGCGTCCGCGATATTCCAGTATGGCGATCTGGTACGGGCCAGCCTGCCGACTGTCTACTATGTCGGCAGCGACGGCCGACGCTACGTGTTTCCGGACGAAAAGACCTACTTCACCTGGTACCAGGACTTCGGCTCGGTCAAGTTCGTGACCGATACCGAACTGGCCGCGCTGCCGCTCGGCGGAAATGTGACCTACCGTCCCGGAATGCGCCTGATCAAGATCCAGACCGACCCCAAGGTCTATGCGGTCGACCAGGGCGGAAACCTCAGGTGGCTGGCCAATGAGGCCGTGGCCGTGACTCTCTACGGTTCGCAGTGGAATCGGCTGGTCGATGACGTGCCCGACTCGTTCTTCGTCAACTACGTCATCGGCAGCCCGATCAACTCGGCGAGCGACTTCTCCCCGGCCGCCGCCTACAACGCCACCCGAACCATCAACGACAACCGGAGGAGCCAAGGGCAGACAAGCGGGCAGACCGAAACCACAGTGGCACCGGCTCCGGCGGCAGCACCGGCAGTTACTCCGACGCCCGCGCCAGCGCCTGCCACGGTCCCGGCGCCTGCGCCGGAACCGGAACGCCTGGCCATCACCGCCGCCAGCAACTACCTGATCGTCACCGACGACAGCCTCTACGACGCGGCGCTGACGATGAAGAACTATCGAGAGTCGTCCGGCTACCACGTGTCCGTCGCGACGACCGCGACGGCCGGCGATACCGCGGAGGAAATCGACGCCTGGATCGACTCGTTCCGACGTCAGCATCCGCTCAGGTACCTGGTTCTGCTGGGAGACACCAACCTTGTGCCTTCGTTCCGGGTCAGCATCACCAACCACGAGGACGACGGCGTCTGGAGCGACCTCAACTACGCCCGCTACCGCCCATATACCGTGACCGACTACCTGCCGGAACTGATGGTCGGACGGATCCCGGCCAAGACGCCGGCCGAGGTGTCGGCCTACCTGCACAAGGTCCAGGCCTTCGAGTCCAACTTCCGCTCACGGGAAAGGATGCTGATGTTCGGCGGCGGAGCGGAGATGCGCTATGCCGAACGGGATGCGGCCCTAGGCTTCGACGCCGGCTTCACGGTCCGCACGCTCGACACCACCGACCATGACATCTTCGTCTCCATGCTCGAGAACTTCGACCCGTCGGTCGTCATATACTACGGACACGGCAGCTGGTACGAGAACGAGCCGCTGGACCAGAGAGTCCTGACCTCAGAGATCGATAACGCCGACCGTCCGTTCGTCTACCTGTCCGGCGGCTGCGGATTCTGGGACAGCACGGAAACCCGAAGCGCCATCGGCGAACGGCTGGTTGCCGAGGAGAACGGCGCGGCGGTGGCCATCGGCACCAGCGACAGCGGCGGCTACGGCTACGACTACACCTACACTGTCGGATTCCTCAACCTGATCAACCTCTACCCGACGATCGGCCAGCTGCACCTGATGGCCCAGCGGGCCGAGATCCAGGCCCGTCCGGAAATTCCCGGACCAGCTGACGTGCTGCGGCCGGACTACGAGTTCACCCTGCGCCAAGTGCTGTTCGGCGACCCGGCCCTGCGAATCAACTAGATCCGCGGATGACGAACCGCCGACAGGACGGGTGAGCAAAGGCTGACCCGACCAGTCGCTGACGAAAAGCCGCCGGCCCCGTGCCAGCGGCTTTTGGTTTCGGAAAAAAGAAGGGCGGCCCTTGCAGGACCGCCGAGAGATTTCGTTTCGTTCGTCGGAAGTTGCGGCCGGACTGGCCGCGCGGATGAGCTGGGCGGCGGGTTCCGGTCAGGTCTCGTCGGACGGCGAGTCGGAGTCGACCTGGTCCGAATCGGACTGAAACAGCTCACGCATGAACAGCTCGCGCAACAGTACTTCCGGATCGCCCTCGCTGGCTTCGTTCAGGGCCGCCAGGATCATGTTGGGGTTCTTCACCTCATCATCACCAGCCGACTCCTGACCCGCGATCAGTCTGACCAGAACGTCCCTCAGGATCCGGTTCCGCCGAGAACAACGGACTCCCAACACGAAACGCAGGGCGTCTTTGACCACCGACCCGTCCGTCTTGGGACGCGGAGACTCCACACCGCCTTCGTCATGCCGGCCCAGGATGATCTCAATCAGCAGACCCTCCAGCCACGACCAAAAAGTCTCGTCAGCAATCTGTTCCGGCAACCAGGAATAACCGAGGTCACGCAGTCGTTCGTCCGGATTGCGCAGGAGCTGCCGTATCAGTGGCTCGATTCGCCGGTCGGAATGTCGCCGGCCTCTCAGGATCAACCTGGCCGACGCCAGCCGTAGATCCAGAGAAGCCTCTGGGTCGGCCAACAGGCCATCGACCGCCGCCCGGGCATCGTCCGAACCGGACTCCTCCAGCTCGATCAGCACCCGGAAGGCTTCCGATCGAGCGAGCGGATCCGTCCGAAATTCATCGGCCAACAATTTGATCGCGGCCGACCCCGATGCCTTCCCGAGCAGCCGATGGATGCAGTCACGGATGTCATTGTCGGTGCGAACGATGCAAGGCAGGCAGGCTCGACAGGCAGCCACGAGAGGCAGCCCACCGACCTTGCTGGCCTCCAGGACTCTGACCAACTGACCGACGTCCGGCTTTTTGTTCGACATCTCCAGCAGAGCGGCAAAGAGCTGCAGCGCCGGGGCCGTATCCTCGGACAGCAGCATGATCAGCACCAAGGTGATGATCTCCTCGCCGTCCAAATACGGAAACACCGCGGCGACCTGCGGCAGCAGGTGCGGGCTGCCCAGCTTCTGCAGCAGCGAGAGAGCCGCCAGTCTCTGCTCCTCGATCGGCAGCGCGTTCAGCCCATAGGACAGCAGCACATCAGCCGCAGCTTCCGTGCCGTTGCGGTATAGACACCGCAAGGCTTCCTCAACTACCGGTGGCTCGTCGTCGTTCAGCAGTTTCCGCAGAAGATCCAGTGGCTGACTGACCACCGAAAAATATTCCGGTTTGACAAACCCTCGAGCCACCTGGCGGCGGACAATCCAGCTGCGGTCTCGAGCGCAGCGAAGAACCGCCTGCTCGACTTCCGGGCCGCCTTGGGTATGCAGGCGGATCAGGCAGTGGACCGCCACGGCCCGCACCAGCCAGGCATCGTCCGTGCCCTCATAGCCCTCCCTCGGCCGCTGCGGCAGCTTGTACTGCGAAAGTTTGACCAGGACCGGCAGAGGCATATCTACCCCCATCGCAGTCCTGTCATCCGCAGACAGGGTGATCTCTCTGCCTTCGGACAGACCATTCGGCCGCTTGGCGATCTCGTAGGCCAGCTCTACTGCCTTCTGAGACTGTTCCGGGACCGGTTCCGTTTTTTCTTTCGCTTCCACTTCATCCTTCCTTTCAAGGTCCACGTCCGCTGCGGACGCTAGGGATGGATTACCGATTTTGGACGGTTTTGTCAAGGCTGGAAAGGCTCGGTCTGGTCGTCCGGCGGAGGCCCCAGGGCAAACAAAAACGGCCCCATCAAATGACGGGGCCGAGAGAGTCCGTTTCGTTCGAAAGAAGTTGCGACCAAAGTCAGACGACGATGGCCTTCAGCATCCGAGGCAGACGTTCGAATCCAGCCAGTCTACGTCGATATGTTCTGACGAAAGGAGGGCCGACTGCGCCTCACGGTACATGCCTTTCATCGAGGAGCACAGCCCTGCGACCGCCGCCAAGGCGACATCCCAACTCAAGTCCTTTTTAAGGGAAAGCAGGGTGTCAACCGACATAAAGTCGATTCGACCGGCAAGGCTCGCGATCACCGCCAGCCTGACTTCCTTGAAGGGGTCCGAGGCCAAGCTGACCAGGGACGCAAGTACGGCGTCGTCGTTCCTCCCCCGCATGGCCAGGGCAGCCACCGTCCGGACGACCCACAGGTCACGCCAGTCGATGCCCAACGAACTCGGGTCGGAATTTTCGTCGTACCCGGCCCAGCGGATCAGGTCGGCATCGGACACCCTGAGCAGGGCCGACTTTTGCTGATCCGTGAGTTCGATCGGGGCGCTCAGGCCTTTCAGGGCCGGAACCAGACTGACCAGCAGCCGGTCGGCGCCGACCCGATCGAACATCTCTCCACCGAAATTCGTCATGATGTCACCCTCCTTTATACCGGTCGTGAGACGGGCACGCCCCACGATCATGACGACTCAACTTATTACGTCATTAGGCGCTAGTCAAGGCCGGACCGCATCCGCCCGCCCCGTGCTATAATTCGCCTGATTACGGCCGCTGCGCCGCGCTAACCGCACCCCATGTCCGTCCAGAGAAAAGTCGCCGTCAACGCCGGGCTGCAGATGGCCGGCCGGATGGCCGCCACGGCGATCGGCCTCGTGACCGTGGCCATCATGGCCCGCTACCTGGGACCGGAGGGCTACGGCGGCTTCACCACCGTCCTGACGTTCCTGCAGATCTTCGCCACCCTGGCCGGATTCGGCCTGCCGATCACCACCTCCAAGCTGCTGGCGCGCGAGGGCACGGACGAGCGGCGGCTGATGTCGAACGCCTTCACCCTGCGGCTGCTGTCCGGCCTGGGCATCTTCGCCCTGGTGCCGTTCGTCGGCCTGCTGTTCCCCTACTCGCCGGAGATCAAGCTCGGCATCGCCGTCGGCACGCTGTCCTTCCTGGGGCTGGTGCTGCAGGAGCTGCTGGTGGCCGTGTTCCAGCGCCACCTGGTGACCTGGAAAGTCGCCATCGCCGAGATCGCCGGACGGGTGGTGCTCCTGGGCGGGACCGTGCTGGCGGTGACGGCCGGCCGCGGGCTGATCTCGATCATCGCCGCGTTGGCTGCCGGAAACCTGATCCAGTTCGGCCTGTCCTGGCTGATGGCCCGGCGGTTCAGCCGGATCGGACTGGCCTTCGAGATGTCGGTCTGGAAGGAGATCCTGCGCGAGAGCTGGCCGATCGGCGTTTCGGTCGCCTTCAACCTGATCTACCTGAAGGGCGACGTGCTGCTGCTGACGGTCATGCGCACGCAGGCTGAGGTCGGACTGTACGGCGCCGCATATAAGGTACTCGACGTGGTGACCGTGCTGCCGTACATCTTCATGGGGCTGGTCCTGCCGCTCCTGTCCGCCGCCTGGTCGCGGGGCGACCGCGAGGACTTCAACCGCAAGCTGTCGCTGTCGTTCGACTTCCTGGCCATGATCGCCCTGCCGATCATGTTCGGCGCGTTCGCCGTGTCGAACGGGCTGATGGCGTTCGTGGCCGGACGCGACTTCACCGCCGCCGGACCGCTGGTCGCCGTGCTGATGGTCGGCGGAGCGGCCGTGTTCTGGCATTCGCTCTACGGCAACGCGCTCGTGGCGCTCGGCGGGCAGAAAAAGATGGTCGTCTGGTATGCGGTGAACGCCGCGGTCTCCGTCGCCCTGTACCTGCTGCTGATCCCCCGACTGGGCGGACTGGGCGCGGCGCTCGTGACCGCCTTCTCCGAGCTGTTCATCGCCGTGGCCGTGACCGCGACCGTCGCCCCGCTGACCGGCTTCCGGCCCAACCTGACCCAGCTCGGCAAGACCCTGCTGGCCAGCGCGGTCATGGGCGGCGCGCTGTTCCTGCTGCCGAACCTGCACGTGGCGCTGAGCATTCCGTTGGGTGTGGCGATCTTCGTCGCCGTGCTGGCCGCGCTGCGCGGACTGCCGCTCGACTCAATCAGACAGATAGTCCTGGCCCGGCCGGGACATGACCGACAAGCCGCATGACCACCCTACTGCTAATCGCCGCCGGAGCCGGACTGCTGTACCTGATCCTGTCCGTGATCGACATCCGGCTGGCGCTCGCGCTGTTCTGCGCGCTGCTGCCGATCTACCTGATCCGCCTCTCGCTGCCGCTGCCGGCCGGACCGCTCGAATCCCTGCCGACAACACTGCTCGAGATCTTCTTCTGGATCCTGTTCGCCGCCTGGCTGCTGTTCGGACGGGGAAAGAGGTCGCCGTCCCGCGGTCCGGACCTGCCCTGGCATGACCGTGACCTGCGCCGCTGGATGCCCGGAATCGTCCTGCTGCTCGTCGGCGCGACGGTCGGCGTGCTGGTCTCCCCCAGCCTGACTGCCGCGCTCGGGCTGTGGCGGGCCTACTTCCTGGAGCCGATCCTGTTCTTCTTCGTGTTCGTCGACCTGGTGCGCGACGGCCGGACGCGCCGCCTGGTGCTGGGCGCGCTCGGCGTGACTCTCGCCGCGGTTGGCGTGGTTGCCGTAATTCAGAAATTCACCGGCTGGTGGATACCGAACCCGGCCTGGCAGGACGAGCCGCACCGCCGCATTACCGGCTTCTACGGATTCCCGAACGGCGTCGGGCTGATGGCCGCGCCGGTCGTGGTGCTGATGTCGGCCTGGACGATCGCGATCGCCCGCAAGGTCCGCCGGCTGCGCGACATGGCCTGGCCGGCGCTCGCCGGACTGTCGGCCGCGCTCGGCGTGGCGGCGATCGTCTTCGCCGTCTCCGAGGGGGCCGCGCTCGGCGTGGCGGCCGGCGCGCTGGCGTACGGGCTGCTGTCGCGGCCGCTGCGCAAGTACGCGCTGCTGGCGCTCATCGCCGGATGCGCGCTCACCCTGGCCTATGCCCCGCTCCGAAACTACGCCTCGCTGATGCTTTCGATGCGCGACGACTCGTGGCGCGTCCGGCAGATCGTCTGGACCGAGTCGCTCGACATGCTCGGCGACCGGCCGGTCTTCGGCGCCGGACTGGCCGGCTACCCGGAGGCGCTCCTCCCCTACCACGCGGCCCGGCACATCGAGATCTTCCAGTACCCGCACAGCGTGCTGCTCAACTTCTGGACCGAGACCGGACTGATCGGGCTGGCCGGATTCGTCGCCCTGCTCTGGTCTTTCTTCGTCGCCGCCGGATCGGTCCACCGCGAACGACCGGACGAGTGGCTGCCGGCGGCGCTCATCGCGGCCACGGTCGCGCTGCTGGCGCACGGGCTGGTCGACGCGCCGTACTTCAAGAACGATCTGGCCTTCCTGTTCTGGATCCTGATCGGACTGGCCGCCAGCCTGAAGCTGCCGACGAAAGACATCGCCAAATTAAGATGAACGGAAAATTCGACGAAATTATATGAACGACGAACTAACAACCAAAAAAGATCATTTGCTATTACCGCTCAACCCAAGAGGGGTGGTCGCGACTACCGGATTCCGCACTTTCGGCCTCATCTTCTTCATATCCTTCATTCTGTTGATCTACCTGCAATTCCTGCTCGATTGGCCTCGGCTACTGTCAGGCCTGATAGCCGTCTTAGGGATGGTCGGCATCTTTCTGATCAGGGAACTGATAATCAAACGGTCCGCAGCTGAAGTGAGACCAATCGAATGCGATAGAGAACAGCTAACCTTGCCCGGAGTCCTATTCTTTGATCGACAAGAGAGAAAAATTCTCCTGAGTGATATCAAAAATGTCCGGTCCAGATACTTTCTCCGAAGACTTTTCCGTCATCATCTGCCGTCAAGAGCATGGCTCTTGCAGGTCAAGATTACTGAACGGTCCGGACGAAAATCATTATTGGAGGATGGGCAAGCTGACGTACAGCGGCTTTTAGATTTTCTTTCACAGCACGGAGTCAAGACAATGCAGACCAGTCGTCTCACCAGTAAACTAGTCATCCTGGCGATAGCTGTCGCCGCCGCAGTCATCATCCAGCTGACCATGATGCTGATCACAGGAACTCTCTAGAAAGCATTGAGACTATTTCAGTCCTTGTAATGCCGACCGTACTGTTCTGGATCCTGATCGGCCTGGCCGCCAGCCTGAAGCTGCCGACGAAAAAAATTGACGACTCCAAAACCACGACGCACTAACTGCACAGCTATGAAAAACGGCTCCCGAAAAAACATCATTCTACGCGACCGCCGACCGAGGCTCAGCCGCATTCTGATCGCCACTGGCCTGACGTTGCTGTCGATCCTGCTGATGCTGACCGGCCGGAACAACGAATGGCTGACCCTTCTCAGCATGGCCGCGATGCTGCCGGTCATGATAGCCGTCGTCCTGCTGCTGTCGGGTCTCTTCAGGAAGAAGTCCGAACCGCAGATCAGGCATGAGGCCGAATCCCTGCACCTTGACGCCAGCCTCAGCCCGAGTGGTCAGGAAGAAAAGATAGACATGGCGAACATCAAATCCTTCATGGTCGCACCCCGCTCACGTCCAATGATCGATCGCAAGGGAGGCCTTACACGACAGGTCGTCCTGACCGAAAGGACCGGCCGCAAGATAGTCATGTCGTCGCACCTGGTCGACATCGATCCGATCCTGGCCGACCTGAGAAAGCACGGCATCGAACAGGAGCACCCCTTCACGGAAAAGCTGACCTCACCGGCGGTGACGGCGGGCATAATTCTTGGTTTAGCTCTCCTGTGGGGCCTGTACTATCAGGTAGTAAAGTATCTGAACCTCTAAAAACAACTAATTCCGACGAACGTCCGGCCCTGACGCCGGGCGTTTTGTTTTTCGGCTATTCGGCCAAAAAAGAAAAAGACCGCGCGGATGCGGTCAGTGGACAAAGAACGTTCTGATTGGCTCGGTTGCCTATTTCGGCAGCCAGTAGTCGACGAACTGGTTGACCTTGTCCCGACGCAACGAGTCGAAGGCAGCCTGCCAAAGGGATGTCGTACTCTGCGGGTCGCCCTCGAACCACAGGACATCACAGCCGCCTTTGTTTTCGGGCGAATCGGAGAGCACCACCAGACGGCCCGAATCTGGACTGAACGACCTGGAGTCGATCAGGCCGCCGGAAAGCTTCGATCGAGCCACTATGCCGGTCGCCCGCGGAGATAGGAACGGAATATTCGGCACGAACAGGACGATGTTCGGTGATGAGGTGTCCGATTTATAGGCCACCAGACTGCCGAAACAGATCTCGTTCCGTATCCCCATCAAATCCCCGACCAGGAAGACCGTCTCCGTGACGGCCGGAGGGTCGATATTCTCATCCCCAGGCCCGTGGATGTGACTCAGAATCACCCCGACCACTCTGGACATCCGATCAGTAAATGATTCCTGGGGATTGGAAACGAACACCTTGGACAACTTCTTGAAGAGCAGTTCGTCCGTCAAAACATTAATCATCTCAGACCTCCCTCCGCCCTGCCGGGCGGACAGCAAAAAGAACCCGATGGCATATAGAACCACGACGGACGCGACAGGTCAAGCCGGCCAGTGAGCGACTGGCCAAAAAGAAAAAGACCGCGCGGATGCGGTCTGAAAGATGTCGGCGGTCACGGCGGCGCCTCACAACGATTACAGGATCGGCAACCACTTCTCCAGGAAGGCCTCGAGCTGCTGCTGACGCTCCGACGTGAAATTGATGCCGCCGACGAATCCATCCGGAGGGCTTTCTCTATCAAACCAGGCGACATCCACCGGTATTGGCTGCATGGCCGGCGATGATGGACGAAGCAACTTGAGTTCGGCCTGAGACCCGTTCAAACTGCGAGACATGACCATTATGCCGTCGTCCGTGTGAACCAACAGCCCCACATGCCGCAACGAAACCTCATAACCGTCTGGCACGAACAACACGACCCCTGGAGCGAAAGCCAACAGTCGACCAAAGCTGGTCTCGATTGCCGGTTCGTCGGGCAAATGACCGACTAAGACCAAAGACGCACGGTAGTACTGCTTCGAGTCCACGACGCATGCGTCGCACAGCAGACGGATAACGGCCTTCAAGTCGCCTTCCCCATACACTACCATCAGTCTTTCAAAAAGACCTTCGACTTCTTCCTTCGTCATATCGTCTCCTGGTCTGCCTGTTAATTGGCAGATGGATCATCAAACCATGTTCGCCAATACGAGTCAATCCTAGCCAAAAGAAAAAAGACCGCAAGAGCAGTCATGTCGAGCGATGGACGATTATAATTTCCTGGCTAATCAACCGGCAACCACCGGTTCAGGAACACCTCGAGCCGATCCCGACGTGACCGGTCGAGCAACAGACGGCCAAGGACTATCGACTTCTTCGGGTCTCCGTCGATCCAGTCAACGTCATGGCTACCCCGTAAGGAATCAATGTCCGGACGTCGATAGATAGCCAGACGGCCGAGCTGATCAGCACAGAAAGGCCGACCAAGAGCGAGCATGGAACTATAACAATCTTCGTCCGGCCGGCACATCATGCCGGACAGATTTTTGGGCATGCACGAATCGTGGGCATCAAACAGAACTATGCCTGGAACGAAAGCCAGGAGTTGGCCATAGAAGACCTCACGTTTGGCCTTGCCGTTCTGACCACCAATCAGGCAGTGAGACTCGGCGTATGTAAACCGTTTTCCCTGGCGAAATGTTTGAACCAATACGGTCGAAACGAGTTCCAGGCCACCCCTCATCCACTCTTCGGACAAGGTCCTGAACAGTTCTTCGGTCGATGTCGTCGTCATCTGAAACTCCTCTCTCCACCTGAGCGGAGCGCAAACTAAAGAACCAACGTGATACTTACCATGGCCGAGACGACGG
>JBDRRB010000044.1:0-11359 GCA_043825985.1 bacterium
GCATCCCAAACACCGACGACTTGTTTCATCTCCTTAGTGCTGGACTCTGGAACTTCCATTTGCAACAGACGACCTGACTCATTCACTCGAATGATTTCGGTCATCCGTTGCTAATGGTTAAATGGCAACTGGTCTAATGTCTAAATGCCCTCAGCAGCCGTTTCGAGATCGGTAGTATGGGGTCGCTGAAGTACTGTGCTGGGGGTCCACTGCATTTTTTCCTGGTGTATCTTTCGGTTCTAGAATTAGATGGTGTGTCCAATCGTCTGGACAAGTTGTTAAAATGGTTGGGGGAGGACCGTGGTCGAGAGATCGTTTCGGTTGACCTGTCCGACCTGATCGACTCGAGATGTGTCGAAGGCAAGATGCACTTGTCCGGACCGCTGTTGTCTGGACAGGCGGTGAAAGTCGATTGGTCAAGTCAGGTTTATCAGGTGATCGGCTACCGGATCGTCGGCGACGATCCATCCAGCCTGCTGCCGCTCGCGGTCGTGGTGCTGGAGGTTAACCACGAAAGTTACGAACTTCTGATCGTGCCGCTGGCTCCCAACACAGTCACCTTGGCGTGACGGCCCCCTCGATCATTCGGTCTTTCTCGTCGCTGCCCATCTTGGGCAGTTTTCTTTTGTCGGGCTGTTTCGCCGTTCCCGTTCCGTCTTTACAGGAGGGCTTGGCCATGTTATCTTCTGTCCGCAAAGTAACCTGTCATTGCGAGCGAACGTAGTGAGCGCGGCAATCCGGCTGTAATGCCTGTTGAGGCGGGATTGCCACGGTCGGCCTGCGGCCTCCCTCGCAATGACAATATTGCTTGGGCGATAGGTACATGGAGAGGTGGCTGAGTCGGCTGCCATTTCCTTGGCGGCAGCCGCCCCGGAATTCCGAACGGCCGGTGAGGAATGTCCGGGGGCCAGTCGATGTCGTGGATTCCCGCTTTCGCGGGAATGACAAAATCAGAGACAACCAGGTTCATGGAGGGGTGGCCGAGCGGGTCGGACGGAGCGCGGACCGCGAACCGGTGAGCGGTCGAGCCGGCCGACGGGCGGCAAAAGCCGCCCCCGGCATAGAAGGTTTCAGTTTTTTGCCCGAGGCTCTGCCGAGAGATCCACGTTCTTTCCGAAACAATCTGCGGCATGGAGAGGTGGCTGAGTGGGTCGGCCGCAATGAGTGTTCCGAACCGGTGCAGGAACACGAATCGGCTGACGGGCGGCAAAAGCCGCCCCGGCACAGAAGGTTTCAGTTTTTTGCCCGAGGCTCTGCCGAGAGATCCACGTTCTTTCCGAAACAATCTGCGGCATGGAGAGGTGGCTGAGTGGTCGAAGGCGGCGGTCTCGAAAACCGTTATATCTGCAAGGGTATCGAGGGTTCGAATCCCTCCCTCTCCGCCATCAAAGAGACACCGTCATTCGACGGTGTCTCTTTGATTGTTGAAGGCGAATTGGATTCGAAGGGTATTCGAAAGCGTGCCTGGAATGGCACGCTTGAGAAACCCGGGCTCCGGAGGAGCGTCGAGGCCAGATACGGCCGAGATGCGGGGGAGGAGGAATCCCTCCCTCTCCGCCATCAAAGAGACACCGTCATTCGACGGTGTCTCTTTGATTGTCTGAGAATGAATGGGATTCGAAGGGCGGCGAGAGGACGCGAACCGGTGAGCGTCCGGTGCGGAGCCGCCCCGGTACCCGAGTCGGAGCGAGGGGGAATCCCTCCCTTCACAATACAAAAAGATGGCCTGTCATGATGACCATCTTTTCTGTCACGTTTATTCGTGTCCGTGATCCGGATCTTCCGTCACGTCGGGCCGTAACTTTTTGTAGGCCTCCTTCGTTAGGGCTACCCCAGCGGTGCCGCGCAGCCACCAGTAGTCCATCACCTTTCCATTGTCGGTTTGAAAATAGCGATGGTCGACGATTTTTCGTCTGGTCTTTCTCACCTCTCCTGGAACGCCGAGCTTACGGGCGACGGCCCGAATAAGGAAGGATGTCTCGACACAGTTTGGGGAGGTTTCGCGTTTCAGCACGTCGCCGATCTTGGATCTTCCGGAAAGCATTCGGGCCACGGTCTGCAGTTCAGTCCGTCCGGTTTTCCATTCCCCACCCTGCTCTCTCCAGAGCCAGAATCCGATGGCCATCAGTTTCTTCGCCTCGTCGTCTATTTCCACGCCCGTTTCCTCGGCCTGCCTGGTCAACTTGTCGATGATTTTGCGAACGTCACCTTGATGAAATTTTTCGTTGGTTGCTTCGACGAACTTCGAGAAGTCTCCGGAATCCATGCCCTTCTGTAGGCTGTCTAGAATTTCCGTCACCTCGTCTTTCCACTGCTCCATTTTTTCTCGCGTCTCTCCCTCCAGCTCGTACTGACCAAGACCAAAACCGATGTCGATCGAGCCTTCGACAGATTTTCCCTGATCGACCTCTTCCTTGGCTATGTTTGTGGCGCCTTCAATCGACAGGTTCGGACTTTGCCGCATGATGGCCTCGACCTTCCTGCCGATGAGGCCCTCTCTTTCCGCTGATTCGTCGTGTGGTCCGTGGCCGGCATGCGAAGGGAAGCCGCAGAGAGGGCACACGTCAGATTCCATCTCTTGGTTCATAAGATGTGAGGTTCGGCTAAGTTTTCTCTCGCCTGATTACAATAGCACGGTGTAACATTTTCCGGTTATAATCACCGCAGCTAACGTCCTGACCAACCCCTCGATATGAGCCTTCTCAGAAAGTTTGGCAATCCGGTCTACCCGATCTTCATCCTTCTCGGAATCATATTTATCGTGGTCGGCATCTACACCGACCCGGCGGCGTTGACCGACGACGGCTACTCGCTGCGCTGGTTCTGGATCGTCCTGGGCGCGTTCTATGAGCTGCTGATCTGGGGCCTGATCCTGGGTTTCTACCTGGTCTTCGGACGGAGCCGGCGGCGGGTCGAGCGTCTCAAGCTGGCCGGAGTCCGGACCGAGGCCGAGATCATCGCCGCCGAGCAGACCGGCACCTTCATCAACAACAATCCGGTCGTCGACCTGACGCTGAAGTTCCGCCATGCCGACGGCAATGTCCACGAGGTGCATCATAAGGAAGTGATCGACCTGCTCAACCTGAACCAGGTCGGCGTCGGGGCCAAGGTCATGATCCTGGTCTCGCCGACTAACCCCAACGACCTGACCCTGGCCTGACACGGTATGCAATCAACCAAGATGGAAAGGCAATTCGTCAGTTCCTTCGGTCCGACCGTCGCGGTCGCGTCGTTCGCCCTGTTCGGCTGGCTGGTCGTCAGCGCGCCGGCGGCCCAGGCCGTCCCGCCGCCGGACTTCATCTTTTCCGTTACTTCCCAGGCCGGTCCGGTCTTCACCGTGATCGTCGGCCTGCTGTCGGTGGCCTTTGGCCTGTTGCGTCAGGTCCTTCTGCCGGTCCGCCTGTTTTTCCATCGTCGCCGCTGGACGGTGGTGCCGCTGGCCGTGGCGATAGTGGGCCTGGGAGTCTGGGGGGCGCTGTCCTATGACGGCTGGCAGCGGAACGAGACCTACCGTCTTTGGCAGGCCAACAGTTCCCGGTTTTCCGACCCGACCGCCGGAGCGGTCACTTCGAGCGAGGTCGACCTGCTGGAGCCGACCGACGGGCCGGCCCCGGACGCCGTCGCGCCGGAGGACCCGCGGGCCGATTTTATCCGTTCCTACTATCGGGCGATCGGGGAAGGCCGTCTGAACGAGGCCTATGCCGTCTCGAAGAAGTCCGTGCCCGTCGAGACCTTCCGCAGCTGGTACGAGAACACGACCGGCGTCACTGTCGACAGCCTGCAGTCGATCGACGAGATCAACTATTCGCTGGCCCTGACCCTGACGGAGTCCGACGGGTCGGTCATCCGGTATGCGGTGCTGATGGAGGTGGCCGGCGATGCGGCGGAGGGGTATCGGGTCGCGTCCTCCGAGGTGCGCATTGTCGCCTCGTCTGCCTCTGGTTCGGACGGTCGGGAGGCCGGACTGCTGCCTGCCGTTCCGGATCAGCTCGACTGGCTGCCGCTCGCGGCGTCGAACGCGGAATTCGCCGCGGCCCTGTCCGGCGGTCAGGAAATGCTCGTGCTCGACGCGCGTGAGGACGAGGAGTACGGCTACGGACGGCTGCCGGGCAGCCGGCACGTCCGCTTTGCCGACCTGGTGGCCGGCGAATGGATCTCGCTGCCGACCGACCGGACGGTGTTCGTCCTGTGCTGGTCCGGGATTCGCGGCCGGGAGGTCGCGGAGTTCCTGCGGCTGAAGGGGATTCGGGCCCGCTACCTCGAGGGTGGAGCCGACGGCTGGGTCAGCGGCTACGGCGGGACCTGGGAGGGCGAGATCTCGTTCGTCGTCGCCTATCCGGAGGAGCGCTACCGTATCGTGCTGTCCGCCAATCGGGTCCGCCGCGCCCTGGCCGACGGTGCGGTCCTGGTCGACTCGCGGCCGCTCTCCGCCTACGACGCCTGGCACGTCCCGGGCAGCTATTCCTTCCCGGTGATCTACACTCCGACCGCCCGGCTGCCCGAGGTCCTGGACTCGATTCCCGCCGGAGCTCCGGTCATCACCCTCTGCGACGACTTCGTGAGCTGCTTCGACGCCCGTCTCGGCGGACTCAAGCTGGAGCGGGCCGGTCATCAATTCTTGGGGCGCTTCGCGTCACCTTGGGAACTACGCTGAATATGATTTCGAGAGAAGAAACGGCCGACCGGTCCGGCTACCTGAGCGGCGGACTGCGTGACCAGTTCGGCGACCAGCTGCCGGACGGCAACTTCATGTACGAGCGGACCGGAATCTCCGAAGTCGCCCCGCGGCCCCAGCGGCTGACCCTGGACCTGCTGCGTTCGGCCTATACCGACGGCGGTCCGGTCATGCGGGCCTACCGCGAGTTCGGCGTGTCGTACGCGGACCTGGGCCTGCTGAAGGTCGTCGGCAATCAGCTGTACGTCGATCGCGAGGCCGAGCTGAGGTCGCTGCTGCCGGCCTACGGTCGCCTGAATCGGGCGGACTATTCACCGGGGATCGTTCGCCTGGGCGGCCTGCTGCGGACCGTGCGAAACCTGTCGGTCCTGTCGCGTCTGCATGTTCCGGATCCGGCCGGGCTGGTCGAGAGGCTGCGTCCGCTGCTGGTCCCGCCGAAGGCCGGGCTGACCTTCGAGACGGCGCTCGAGGATTTTCTGTCGTCGTATCAGACGGTGTTCGTCGTGAACCTGCTGGCCGAACGGGCCCTGGCCGACCTGTCGGCGCTCGCGACCGAACTCGGCGCTTCTCTGCCGGCCTTGCTGTCGGGCGAGGCAGGAGAGGCATCCGAGCTGAGGCCGCCGGCCGGACTGATCGGCAACGGCTTCGACCTGCTGGACCGCAGCGAGTTCGACTGGCTGCCGGTGGCGGTGTCGGTCGATGCCTGCATGGCCGAACTGGAGCGTGCGCCGGCCGACCGGAAGGACCGTCTCGAACTGACGGCCCGGACGGCCCGGGCGTACGTCCGGCTGCGCGAGTGCGGACGGTGGCTGACCGTGCGGCTGGCCACCCAGCTGCGGGCGGCCGCGGGCGAACGTTCGGCCGGGTGGAGTCGGCCCGAGGACATCTTTTCGGCGACCGTCGACGAGCTGCTCGGCGGACGGGAGGACGAGTCGGCCTGTCGGGCCCGTCGCGAGAGATGGGAACGCTGGAACCGGCTCAGCCTGCCGGTCCGGCTGGTGGGACGGCCGACGGCGGAGTCGCTTGAGTTCAGGCCGGCGGCGGGATTGGCGCCGGGACGGGCCAGCGGCGCGCTGCGTGGACGTGATGGGCTGGACCGTCGCGACGAGAGCCGACCGGTCGTCCTGTGGGTCGAGGAACTGACGCCGGATTTGGTCAGCCTCTTCGGTCAGGTGGTCGGCATCGTGGCCGGCCGGGGCAGTCTGCTGTCGCACAGCGCGATCGTCGCGCGGGAACGGGGCCTGCCGGTGGTGGTGGATCCGCACGGTGCCGACTGTCTGGGTCGGGAAGTCACGATCGACGGCACGGCCGGGACGGTTGAGGCCCGCACCGCCTAAGGCGGCCGGGTCCGTGGACCGGATATCGTCCCCGGCGTAATGTTCCGTGTGTTGTAGTCTCATCTGGTAATGGATAAAAGTATGGCCGAAATAGCCTGGTCGAATTTCGAGCAAGTTGAGCTGCAGGTGGGGACGGTCGTTCGGGCGGAGGATTTTCCCGAGGCACGCCAGCCGGCCTACATCGTGACTGTCGATTTCGGCGGCGAGGTCGGGGTCAAGAAGACCAGCGCCCGGGTGACCGACCTATATAAAAAAGAAGAGCTGGTCGGCCGGCAGGTGATCGGCGTGACCAACTTTCCGCCCAAGCAGATCGGTCCGGTGCGGTCCGAGTTCCTACTGACCGGCTTCTACCGCAAAGATGGGGCAGTGGTGCTGGCCGTGCCGGACAGGGAAGTGCCGAACGGCAGTCGGCTGGGCTGATCCTGACTATGGACGCACAGACGATCACCACCTACGACCGCTGGGCCGAGGACTACGACCGAAAGACGGTCGAGTTCTGGGAGAACTTTCCGCGCGGCTTTGTCGACCGGTTCGTTGAACTGTCGGATGGCGGCAGCGTCTTGGACGTCGGCAGCGGTCCGGGTCGGGACGGTCTGCTGCTCGTCGAGCGCGGCCTGGACGTGACCTGCCTGGACGCGTCGGCAGCCATGGTCGAGCGGTGCCGGGAGCAGGGGATGGCGGCGGTGCAGGGCGACTTCGCCGTGCTGCCTTTCGAAGACGGCTCGTTCGACGCGGTCTGGGCCTACACCTCTTTATTACATGTACCAAAGTCGGAAGTCTCCAAACCGCTGGCCGAGATCTTTCGAGTCTTGCGACCGGGTAGAGTGCTCGGTCTGGGCATGATCGAAGGCGACCGGGAACTCTACCGAACCAGTTCCGGGGTGGGCGAGGAACGTTGGTTCAGTTTCTATGCTAAGAACGAGATCGAACGGCTGCTGGTCGAAGGCGGCTTTGAGATTCTGCATTTCGAGACCTTTCAGCCCAGTTCCAAGACCTATCTCAACTATATCGCCAGAAAAAAATAGTTCTTGGATGTCCGTCACCTGTCCCTTTGATACCAGGTACCTCTATTCCTCGTTAATCTTGTTTGCAATTTAGACCATTCGGGGCTTTTTTTTGTTTAGCCGACGCAAGTCTTGACAGTTGATGAGCAAATTGCTAATTTCTGCTGTCGGTTATGGGCAGCCATTTGTCTGAGCCGGACATTTCAAAACCAAGGATACAAAAGAAAGGAGGCCCGGAGTGGCCAAAGCCAAGAGAGGAAGCACGAAGAGAAAGCGCGGCCAACGGCAAGATCCCAGTGAACTCAGGGATTTCCGGGTCATCCTGGACCTGCCCGAGGCTCTGGCCATGCTGCTGCGGGAATTACTGCATGTCAGCAAGGCGAACTGGACGTTCCTGATGGATCGGATCCGTCAGCATAAAGCTGGCCAGAATCCGATCTACCTTGAGTGGTCCAAGTCCAAGGGTCCGGGTAAGGGTCGGCGGCACTTCGCCGCCCCCTGCAGCGAACTCAAGTTCGTTCAGCAGGCGATCCTGAACCAGCTCCTGTTGGCGGTGCCGGTGCACTTCGTCCGGCACGGCGGACGGCGCGGATCGAGCATCCTCACCGCGGCCGAGACTCATCTGGGAGCCAAATCGGCCCTGTCGATCGACTTGGTCAATGCCTTCCCGACCGTTCACCGATCGCGGGTCAAGGGTTGCCTCAAGACGATCTGGGAGGGTCGCTGTCGGATGTTCCGTGCCCACGGGCTGAGGTCCGAGGACGAAGAGCTGATGCTCGAGGCCCTAGTGGACCTGGTGACATTCAAGGAGTGCTTGCCGCAGGGAGCGCCGACGTCGCCTCAACTCCTGGACATCGTCTGCTACGGCCTGGACGAGGAGATATACGGGCTGTTGGTCCAGGCCTCGACGCCATTTTCTCGGTTCACCTTTACCTTCTACGTGGATGACGCCGTCATCTCCAGCCGAGACAGTGCCATTCCGGACGAGGTCAGGGAAGCCGTTTTGGCGGCGATCAAGAAGCACGGCTTCATCGCCCATACCCGGGCGGACAAGTGCGTCTACTACTCACCGGAAACCGGGACCGTGCCGATCGTGCATGGTCTGGTCCTGACTCGGGACGGTCGTCTGACCATCGCCCCGGGGAGGGTCAATTCACTTCGGGCGCGCCTGGACCGTCTTTTCCGGAAGCCGGAACTGAACGCCGAGGATATCGGTCTGCTGGCCGGCACCTTGGGCTTCATCCGGCAGGTCTACCCGGGGAACATCCCGGCCAAGCTGCGCAAATACGTCGAATGTGCCAAGCAGCGGCTGGAGGCCGAGCGGAATAACGCTCCGGTGACCATCGTCACCGACATCCCATCTCCAGAAGAGGATCAGGCCGAGGATGGAGGGGATACGGGCCAGATGGTCGAGGAGGCCGTGGCCTAGCCCTCCGGACACAAGCTCCTTACAGTAAGTAAAATCCAGTTTGCTTGATTGATTGTCAGTCCGTTCCGACGACTTCGTGTTGTTCGGTCGGCGACATGACCTGATATCTGGCCGTGGTTCATGGTCAGGTAGGTCACAGTCCTTGGACACATCCGGCGCTCCTGACACAAGTGTCAGTTCCTGTCAGGCCCTTCGCTTGCACGTCTGCCCGGGCTCTCCGAGCTTCGTCCTTCGGCAGTCTTCGACTGCCTCGGACTTGCTCTCCCGAGCCTCTATTGCAGACGCGCCGCTTCGTGCCTGACAGGACGCCCTACGGTGCGACCAGCGAAACTGGATTCTCTTGGGGAACGGCTCGGCTTACGAGCTGGGTCGTTCCCCCGTTTTTTCCTGCTCCTCTCAATCAAGAGGGGGTCAGAAAGTGAACGTTTCTTACAACCGTCAACATGAAGGAGGTGGGTCATGGCCGACCTGCTGCGTATTAGGGCCGTCAAACAGGACGACGGAGGTTTGTCCTGGAAGTTCGAGGACGAGAGCATGGTCGGCTATCGGATCGAGGTAGACGTCCAGCCGGAGATGGGAGTTCAGGACGGCGATCTGTGGCAGGCCACGGTCGTCAAAAAGCACGACACGCCACGCAACAATCGTCGGGTTGAACTGTCACTGCTGGTTCGCGATAGGGTCCAGCAGGAGTACGAAAGGATTGATCGTCTACCCGGCTTCTGGATGCCGGAGAATGACCTGAAAAGTGCCCTGGTCTGGCTCAGCCATGGGATCAACATCATCCTGATCGGCGACAAGGGCACCGGCAAGACCACCTTTCCGACCATTCTGGCCGAAGCTATGGGGTGGCAGGTTCCCTGTAAGGTGGGGATCGGCAGCTACAAGCGGGCCGAGCAGGTCTTCGGCTCCAATCGGGGCAAAGGCGGAGGCGAGACTGAATTCGCCAAGTCCTACCTGTTGGAGTACCTTGAGCGGGCCATGGCTGCTTATCGGCAGGGACTGCAGACCAAGTTCCTCGTCATCCTGGACGAGTGGAACCGGGCTCATGCCAAGGTTAAGTCGCCCCTGCACGGCTGTTTCGACAAGACCCGTCAGGTGACTATCCCGACCGAGGAGGGGAGCCGTCTGGTCATCATTCCGCCGAATGTCGCCTTCATCGCGACGGTCAACATCGGAGCGGAGAATGCCGGTACGTTCGCCATGGACGACGCGGACAAGAGTCGGTTCCTGCCGATTCGCATGCAGTGCATGCCTGAGCCATTCGAGGTTGCTCTGCTGGTCAAGGATACGGGCATCCCGGAGAGTGGCGCTCTCGTCCTGGTGCGGGTGGCCAACATCCTGCGTAGGGCCGCAGCCGGCCGGACCATTAGCTATGCGCCCAGCTACCGTGAGGTGGAGGCGACAGGCATCTTGGCCAAATCCGGCTGTTTCGATCTCAAGTCGGCAGTCGTGCAGGGAATGATGGGCTACTATGACGGCGAGAGAAAAGAGGAAAACGGCGAGCCGGTCTTGCCGAACTCTGACTTCGGCAAGGCCTTTAAGGCCATTCACATGCAGGCCGTCTCCGGTGACCTGAAAGAGCTCGCCAAAGAATAGGCAGCTTAGAGGTTCTTTCAAAGAAAGAAGGCATTTTGCTTGACCGCGTCGGACGTAGGGCGCTCTGCGCCCGGCAACGTGCGTGACCGCCTAGGTTGACGGTCCGAAGCCTGATCGTGCTGCATGGTCAGGCGGACCGCGGTCCTCGGGTACGGATGGCGGATGCGCTGCTCCGCAGGGCAAATCTCGACAGCCAACAAAAAACGCGAAGCGCGTATTTTCTTGGCTCGAGATTTGCGGTGCTGCGCTTGCTCCACCGACTATCGAAGATGCCTTCTCCGGCGAGGGGAGGTCGGTCCGGTACTTCGGTTCCGGCCTCCTCTCGCACTCGATTTTTGTCACCAACCATGTTGGGGGTAGGGGTCGGGTAGAGTTTGCTTGATCGTTCCTTGAACGTAGGACGTCATGCGTTCATGACGATTCCTGATGGTGTCAGGACTGCCGCTTGAGCTCGCCGTGACGCATGGTGAGCGAGGCAGCGATCCTTGGTGTCGGCCACGATAACTCCTCCATAACCGCTGCGCGGTTACAGATGAATTACCTCGGCGTTACGGAAGTGTAACTCCGTTACCCTTCCATAACTCCGCGGCAAGTCGACCGTCGAAACTCTACCCGCTCTTTTCAAAAAAGAACCAGTTTGCTTGACCGGGAAGCGTCCGTTTCTTCGGTTCACGACCGAAAAAGATATCTCCGTTGAGCTCGCCGTGCTTCATGGCGAGTCGGGAGCCGGTCCTTCGCTGCGGCCATGCTCGCGATCTCAGGGTTGTCACCCCAACTCCTGCGGGATCAGAGCTGTCCTCGTCGTTGTCGTGACAACCCCTCGACTCGTCCGTCGACCTTTGGTCTGTCGGCCGAGGCTCGCAGCCATCGAAACTGGTTTGTCTCCGGCGAGGGGGGTCGGTCCGGTACTCCGGTTCCGGCCTCCTCTCGCACTCGATTTTTGTTCCCAACCAGTTTGGGGGTAGGGGTCGGGTAGAGTTTGCTTGATCGTTCCCTGAACACGGAGCGACCCGCGTTCCACAGCGATTCCTGATCGATTCAGGACTGCCGTTCGAGCTCGCCGTGACACATGGTGAGCGAGGCAGCGATCCTTGGGTGCGGCCACAGGTAACGCCCCCGGTAACGGCTGCGCCGTTACGGCCGCGTTACGCTCACGTGACGCTCACGTGACGCCCGGCTCACCTGCGGTTCGACTTTCGCGCGTTACGTGAGCGTAACGTGAGCGCAAGCCGACCGTCGAAACCCTACCCGCTCTTTTCAAAAAAGAACCAGTTTGCTTGACCGGGAAACGCTCGCGTCTTTCGGTATTTGACCGGGA